>JBAUOX010001295.1:0-22653 GCA_049579985.1 Isosphaeraceae bacterium
TTGCCGGGTCTTCGGTCGAGCGTCCATTCTCGCATCCCCTTCCCTGGAAAGAAGTAGGATGACAAAAATGCCGCCGGCTGGATACCCGGCATTTCTTCAATACCTGCAATCCGGTAGGGTCAGAAAAACGAATCGAATGCACGCCGGGATCGCCCCTCGTGAGTACAATACCGTTCTGGCAAACTGGAGTGGACTCAGGCTGGAGAGGCCGCAAATGACATCGGCAGAGTTGACGACGATCCGGGTGGGGCATAGCCCCGATTCGGATGACGCATTCATGTTTTATGCGCTGACGCACGATCGGCTGGATACGGGAGGGCTGCGGTTTGTCCACCAGCTCGAGGACATCGAGACTCTCAACCGGCGGGCGACGCGGGGCGAGCTCGAGGTCTCGGCAGTGAGTATCCATGCGTTTGCCTACCTGGCCGACCGCTATGCGCTGCTGGCTTCGGGCGCGAGCATGGGCGACCGTTATGGGCCGACGCTTGTGACCCGGGAGCCGATGACCCTGGAGGACTTGGGGGGGCGGACCATCGCGGTACCGGGCAAGCTGACTTCGGCCTACTTGACGCTCCAGCTTTGCATGGGCAAGGACGTGCCGGTCACGTTGCTGCCGTTCGATCAGATTCTACCCGCGGTCGCGGCCGGGGACGTGCCGGCGGGACTCCTGATCCACGAGGGACAGCTCTTCTACGGCGACAAGGGCCTGCACAAGGTGCTTGATCTGGGCCAGTGGTGGTATGCGCAAACCTCTCTACCGCTGCCGCTGGGGGGCAACGTGGTCCGCAAGGACCTGGGCGAGGCAATGGTCCTGAAGATTGCCGGGCTCTTGAAGCAGAGCATTCACTATGCCCTCGAGCACCGCGAAGAGGCTTTGACCTATGCGCTTGCGTATGCACGCGACCTTGACCCGAAGCTGGCGGACCGGTTCGTCGGCATGTACGTGAACCACTGGACGGTGGATTACGGTCCGCGCGGGCGGGAAGCAGTACGGCAATTCCTGGGCCGAGCGGCGGAAGCGGGTTTAGTCCCGGGGCCGATTGACATACAATTTGAGGGATGATCCCGAGTGAGGCCGAGCCGGCTGTTCCTGGAAGACGGCACCGGCGCGGGGCACCTCATGCTCGCAGAGACCTGGGGTTGACCAAGCCTGGATCGGCTTGAGACCCCGACCGCCTGCTCGAAGGGACGAGCCATGACCCAGTCGTTCAAAGCGCTGACGCCCCTCACCGTCGATGGGCAGACTTACTACTATTACCGGCTCGACGCCCTGCGCGCGCAGGGGCTTGACGTGGCGGCTCTGCCGTTCTCCCTCAAGGTGCTGCTGGAGAACCTGCTGCGCCACGAAGATGGATCGACGGTCACGGCCGACGACATCCGCGGTCTGGCCACATGGAACCCGCGAGCGGAGCCCGATCGGGAGATCGCCTTCCGCCCCAGCCGCGTCTTGCTGCAAGACTTCACGGGGGTGCCCGCGGTGGTCGACCTGGCCGCGATGCGGGATGCGATGTGGCAGATGGGGGGGGAGCCCAGGAAGATCAATCCCTTGCAACCGGTCGAGCTTGTGATTGACCATTCGGTGCAGGTGGACGAGGCGGGGAGCATCTCGGCATTCGCGGTCAACGCCGAGTTGGAGTTCCGCCGCAACCGTGAGCGGTACGCGTTCCTCCGTTGGGGCCAAAATGCCTTCGAGAATTTCAAGGTCGTCCCTCCCGATACCGGAATCGTCCACCAGGTCAACCTGGAGTATCTGGCCCGGGTCGTCTTCACCGCGGCCAGTGCGTCTGGCAAGGAGACGCTGGCGTATCCCGATACGCTGCTCGGGACCGATTCCCACACCACGATGATCAACGGGCTGGGTGTTCTGGGCTGGGGCGTCGGCGGCATCGAGGCCGAGGCGGCGATGCTCGGTCAGCCGGTGTCGATGCTGGTTCCCCAGGTCATCGGCTTCAAGCTGACGGGTTCGCTTCCCGAAGGCGCAACGGCCACCGACCTGGTCCTGACCGTGACCCAGATGCTGCGCAAGAAGGGCGTGGTGGGCAAGTTCGTCGAATACTACGGCGAGGGCCTGGCCTCGCTTCCGCTGGCCGATCGGGCCACGATCGCCAACATGGCACCCGAGTACGGGGCAACCTGCGGTATCTTCCCGATCGACGCCGAGACCTTGCGCTACCTCGAGCTGTCGGGACGGCCGAAGGCGATGATCCGCCTGGTCGAGGCATACTCTCGGGCTCAGGGCATGTTCCATCAGCCCGGGACCCCCGAGGCCGCTTATACCGACACGCTGGATCTCGATCTGTCGACCGTGCAGCCGAGCCTGGCCGGACCCCGTCGGCCCCAGGACCGGGTCACGCTGGGCGATGCCAAGACTTCGTTCCATGAGGCCCTCCAGGAGATGCTCGCGTCGCGCCCGGAAAAGGCCAAGCAGGAGGCCATCGACCGCGGCAACCTCAAGGCCGACGAGGAGATGCTCGCGTCGCGCCCGGAAGAGGCCAGGAAGACCACGGTCGCGGAGGTTGCTGCGCCTCACGCCTCGGGCAACGGGCACTCGGCCGGTAGCCTCACTCACGGCTCGGTCGTGATCGCGGCGATCACCAGTTGCACCAACACGTCCAATCCCTCGGTGATGCTGGCCGCCGGACTGCTGGCCAAGAAGGCCGTGGAGCGCGGGCTCTCGACCCGGCCCTGGGTGAAGGCGAGCCTGGCGCCGGGGTCGAAGGTGGTGACCGACTACCTGCGGCAGGCCGGGCTCGACACCTACCTCGATGCGCTCCGGTTCAACCTGGTGGGCTACGGCTGCACCACCTGCATCGGCAACTCGGGCCCGCTTGCCGCGTCGATCTCCCAGGCCATCCATGACAACGACCTGGTGGCCGTCGCCGTGCTCAGCGGCAACCGCAATTTCGAAGGGCGGATCAACCCCGACGTCCGGGCCAATTACCTGGCCTCGCCGCCCCTGGTCGTCGCCTATGCCCTGGCCGGCACGATGGATATCGACCTCGCCGCCGAACCGCTCGGCACCGACCGCGGCGGCCTGCCGGTCTATCTCAAGGACATCTGGCCAAGCCAGCAAGAGATCCAGGAAGCAATTCTCAAATCCGTTCATACCGAGATGTTCCAGAACGAATATAGTGAGGTCTTCAAGGGCGACGAGCACTGGAGCAGCCTGGCCGTTCCCCAGGGCGACCTGTACCAGTGGGACGAGGCTTCGACCTACGTCAAGAACCCTCCCTATTTCGTGGGGATGCCGGCAAGGCCGGCGCCGGTGGCGCCGGTTACCAGGGCCCGGGTCCTGGCCGTGCTAGGGGACAGCATCACGACCGACCACATCTCACCGGCGGGCTCGATCACGCCGGATGGTCCTGCGGGCCGCTACCTGATCGCTCACGGCGTGCCGGTCTCCGAGTTCAACTCCTACGGCGCGCGGCGGGGAAATCATGAGGTCATGGTACGCGGCACGTTCGCCAACGTCCGCCTGCGTAATCGACTCGCTCCCGGAACCGAGGGAGGGTGGACCCGTCACCTTCCCGACGGCGAGGTGATGAGTATCTTCGAGGCGTCCGAGAAGTATCAGAAGGATGGAATTCCCTTGCTGGTCCTGGCCGGCAAGGAGTATGGCTCCGGGTCATCGCGCGACTGGGCGGCCAAGGGGCCAAAGCTGCTCGGCATCCGGGCCGTGATCGCCGAAAGCTACGAGCGGATCCACCGCTCGAACCTCGTCGGCATGGGCATCCTCCCGTTGCAATTCGAGCCCGGCCAGAATGTTGATACCCTCGGCCTCACCGGCGAAGAGCTGTACACCGTCGAGAGCCCGATCGAGGGCCTCGCCCAGCGGCTCTCGGCCGGCCGCCGCCTGATCGTGATTGTCGAAGGCGCGGACGGCTCTGCGCTACGGTTCCCGGTCGTCATCCGGATCGACACGCCCCAGGAAGTTCTCTATTACGAGAATGGCGGAATTCTGCCGTACGTCTTGCGGCAATTGCTGAAAGTCTAAGGCAGCGACGATTTCAGAATTCCAGATTCGAGAATTCCAGCGACTCCCTGTACCTGGAATCCCCGCCCTGGAATCTGTAATGGATTCCGTCATCCTATCAGCTTGAACACTACCTTGGTGCAGCCGTCCGGCTTGTCGCGCTCGGTTCTGTCGCAAGTCCTGGCACGAATGTTGCGGCAGGATCTGCTCAGTAGCGTGACGATGCGTTTCAACGGGAGACTGGCAGCAAGGAGATCTAGTATGCCAAATCGAAAAACGCCTTTTGAACGGGCGCTGGTGCTGGCGGCGCTGAGCGGATTCAAGATCGCACTGGGGCCGGCGTTTCTCGCCGCGTCCCGGCGCAGTCCCAACACGGGATCGTGGGCATTAGCCGCACTGGGGGAGATGTTTCTGGACAAGATCGGGGTCTTTCCTCCCCGGTTCCGGCCGGCCCTACTGATTCCTCATGCTCTCTCTGGCGCCTGGGTGGCTCGCGAGAGCTTGAAGCGGGACGGGATCGACGACCCCACGGGCCCGGTGCTCGGCGCCGTGGTCGCCGCGGGGGTCTCTTGCGTGGCCCCGATGACTCGCATCGCGCTGCACAAGGGACTGGGCATCTCCAATGCGTGGCTCGGCGTGGGCGAGGATTACCTGGCCTTGCGACTGGGAACCGAGGCGACGGATGTAACCATGGGCCAGGTTTCCGAGATCGCGCGCGACGCCATTGACGATCTCCGCGGCTGGGCCGTGCCCTCGCTGCCCGCGCTGACGTCAATCCCCGCGGCCGCCGGGCCGCCGTGAATGAATACAGTTGGCACTTCATCCTCTCGGAACCCGCGAGCGGGAAGGCCTGGTTCTCGATTTCATCAAGACCGCCGATCCGGTTCGTTGGTTGCGAGCATTACCCTGCCCAGCAATGCGCATGGCAAGTCTGCCGCGACGCTGGGGTCTTGAGCACGCCGGTCCGGAGATGTTATTGTGCATCTCGCATGAGATCCTCGCATAACTAGCGGACCGCTGGTATGATTCTTGCGTGAATTCTCATCACCAACGGCGACCGGGCGTGGGCCTCGGGCGAGGTCGCGGGTCGCTGAAATCAGCAGGACAAAGGAAGATTATGAAGAAGATCATCACCGCTCTGGCCGGCACCGGCCTTTTGACGCTGACATTGGGACTTGTGGGCTGCGGCGAGTCGTCCACGGTCACGGAGAAGAAAGAGGTTAGCACCCCTGGGGGCACGACCACAGCGACCGACAAGATGGAAGTCAAGCAGACGGGCAAGAATCCTCCGTCCGCCGGCGCGACCACCCCCGCCCCGCCCAAGCAGTAAGCCCCGGCCATTGCCGTTCGCGTCCGCGTCAGCAGCCGAAGCGTTGTTGACGCGGACGACCACAATCCGCTCTTGGTATTCACGCCATTGATTTGATTGTCTCATCGGTCAGAGCGTATCCACATCCAGACCATCTGACTCAACTTTCCGGTTTGCGACCGAAGACGTCGCGGATCGCCTCCAGATATTTCAACCCGTGAGCCGTGTCCGGCTCGATGTAGCTTCCCTCGGTCCACTCGTTCCACGAGTTGACGGTCAGGACCCGCTGGGCAAAACAAAGGTGTCAGGAACCGAAAAACGGCTTTGTTGCATCAAGGTACCCGAAATGGGTTCCTGACACCTGACACCTTCCTGACACCTTATCCGCCTTCGTCCTGAACCGGAGCCGATTCGGTCCTTGTGGTTGTGCGCAAAGGCTTGGTTGAGCAAGGATAAAAGCCAGGAGAGGATACCCGAATCCTACTTTACAATCTGGCGCTCCATGAGAAAAATAGTGGTTTGCTCGGAGTGCGGATGAATGTGCCCTGGGGGTGGGGGAGACGAGCCGTGCATGAGGAGGCGATACGCAAGGCGGATGTGTTGATCGCAGCTCTTGGTTACATACGCAAGTTTCATGGCCGGTTCACCGTCATCAAGCTGGGCGGATCGGTCATGGAAGATCCCGGATCGCTCTCTGCCCTGCTCGTGGATGTCGTCTTCATGCAGACCGTGGGGATGCGCCCTGTGGTCGTTCACGGCGGGGGTAAGGCCATCACCGTGGCGATGGAGAAGGCCGGACTGACCCCATACTGGGTCAAGGGCCGGCGGTACACCGATGACGCTACGCTCGAGATCGTCGCGAGGGTGCTGGCCGAAGAGATCAACGCCGACATCGAGCGGCACATCAACAAGTATGGCGGCCGGGCGTCGGGGCTGCACCACAAAACCCACCAGTGCCTCTACGGCCGCAAGCTCATGCTGCCTGACGGCGACGGCAGCCTGATCGACCTGGGTCGGGTGGGCGAGGTGACCGAAGTGGACACCATCCCGATCGAGAACCTCTGCCTGGCGGGCGTGGTGCCTGTGCTCCCCTCGCTGGCCGAGGATGAGGATGAGGATGAGGAGGGCAAGCTGCTCAATGTCAACGCCGACACCGCCGCCGCCGCGGTTGCCCAGGCGCTGCAGGCCGAGAAACTCGTGTTCCTCACCGACACGCCGGGCATCCTGATGGACCGCAACGAACCCGGAAGCCTGATCTCGGGTCTGACTCCCGAAGAGTGCCACGACCTGATAGCCCGCGGCGTGATCGACAAGGGAATGATTCCCAAGGTGGAGGCCTGTCTGAAATCGATCGAAGCTGGCGTCCGCAAGACGCACATCATCGACGGCCGGCTGCGGCACTCGTTGCTGCTGGAGATCTTCACCGAGAGCGGTGTCGGTACCGAGATCGTCCATGATGATAACCCCGACCGAATCTCGATCCAGGGTCGGCGCCCCGTTCTGGTTCCTTGACCACGGCGACGCCCGCCGGCAGGGCGATGCTCGTTGTCGAAGCGTTCCGACTCCTCCTCTTAACACGGAGTTCCTGCCTTGGCTCATGCTCAACTGGCCCACCAGAGCTCTCAGGACACGATCGCCCAGTTCGCGCGGTACGTCCTTCCCAATTACCGGCGATTCCCGGTCTGTCTGGTCAGGGGCGAGGGCTCGTGGGTGTGGGACGCGGAAGGGCATCGCTACCTCGACTTCTTCCCCGGCTGGGGCTGCAACCTGCTGGGCCATTGCCCGCCCCGGGTCGTCGCCGCGGTTCGGGAACAGGTCGGGCAGCTCATCCACGTGCCCAATACCTGGTATATGGAACCTCAAGGAGCGTTTGCCCAGGCGCTTTCTGAGCGGTCCATTGGTTCTGATCTCCATCCCGGCCAATGTTTCTTCTGCAACAGCGGCGCCGAGGCCAACGAGGCGGCGATCAAGCTGGCGCGGGCTCATGGACATGCCCATGGCCGATACAAGATGGTCACGATGGAAGGAGGCTTCCACGGCCGGACTTTCGCCGCACTGACGGCAACTGCCCAGCCCAAGTACCACGTGGGATTCGAGCCGATGGTGCCGGGGTTCGTGTACGTGCCGTACAACGACCTCGAGGCTGTCGCCAGGGTTCTTGACCACGAGACCGCCGCAGTGCTGGTCGAGCCGATTCAGGGCGAGGGGGGCGTGAACATTCCCGGCCCGGGGTACCTTCCCGGCCTGCGCCGGCTCTGCGACGAGCGCGGAGTCTTGTTGGTTCTGGACGAGGTTCAAACCGGCATGGGGCGAACCGGGCACTGGTTCGCCTATCAGCAGTTCGGCGTTGCTGCCGAGCCCGACATCCTGACCTGCGCCAAGGCCCTGGCCGGTGGGATCGCCGCCGGGGTGATGATCGCGCGTCCGCAAGTGGCGGAGGTGCTCAAGCCGGGCATGCACGCGTCCACTTTCGGCGGCAACCCGATCGCCTGCCGGGCCGGAATGGCCACGATCGAGACGATCGAGGAGGACGGCCTGCTCGAGCGCGGTTTGGCGATCGGCGAACGGTTCCGGACCCAGTTCGAAGCGCTCAGGCGCGAGCTTCCCGAGCGCATCCGTGAGGTCCGGGTTCGCGGCGTGATGGTCGGGCTGGACCTGACGTTCGACGCCTCGGACGTGGTTGCCGAATGCTTGAAGCGGCTGCTGCTGATCAACGCAACTCACAGCCACGTCGTGCGGCTGTTACCGGCCTTGACGATCAGTGATGAGCTGATCGACCAGGGCTGCGCGATCCTGGCGGATGTGCTGCGGGAGGTGGTGGTTTGAAGCTCGTGACGGACAGTCCCTCGAAGACGCTCGAGGTGGAGCCGATGGCGGGATCAAGCAAGAACACTGGAAATGCAGCGGCGGCCGGTGATACCAACCGCGCTGCGAACGACGCCGGGATCGGTTCGGGCCCCCGCCATTTCGTCACGCTCTTCGACCTGACGGCGGCCGAGGCCGGCGAGCTGCTCGATCGCACGGTCCGGCTCAAGCGTGGTGAGCTCGACGATCGCCGCACCTCGTTGCTCCTGGGACGGACGCTCGGCCTGATCTTCGAAAAACCATCGTTGCGGACGCGCGTCAGTTTCGAGTCGGCGATGGCCCGGCTGGGTGGCAACTCCATCTTCCTCCGCGGCAAGGACGTGGGCCTGGGGGTCCGTGAGAGCGTCTCCGACTTCGCCCGGGTGATCAGCCAGTATGTCGATGTCCTGGCCGTTCGGACGTTCTCGCAGTCAATCGTCGAGGAGCTTGCCCGCCACGCCACGGTCCCGGTCATCAATGCCCTGTCGGACAGCTCGCACCCTTGCCAGGCAATGGCCGACATGGTGACCATCCTCGAGCAGCGGGGACCGCTGGCCGGGCGAAAGCTCGTCTTCGTGGGCGACGGCAACAACGTGGCCCGATCGCTGGCCCTGGCCTCGGCCCTCATGGGGCTGAAGTTCGTGCTGACCTGTCCAGCGGGCTATGAGTTTCCGGCCGCGTTCTCGGCCGCGTTCTCGGCCCAGTTTCCCCGCGTGCCGCTGGTCGTCGAGCCCGACCCTCGGAAAGCCGTGAAGGGGGCCGACGTCGTCTACACGGACGTCTGGGCGAGCATGGGTCAGGAACACGAGGTCGATCGGCGGCGCGAGGTCTTCAAGCCGTATCAGGTCAACGAGGCTCTGATGGCTCGGGCACGCCCCGACGCGATCTTTCTTCACTGCCTGCCCGCTCACCGGGGCGAAGAGGTGACCTCGGGCGTGCTCGACGGCCCCCACAGCCAGATCATTCCCCAGGCCGCCAACCGGATGCACTTCCAGATGGCTCTCTTGCTCTGGCTGCCGGGCGCGGGAAAGCCCTGATCGACCACTCGATGAAAAGAGCCTCACATGACACGCGTTGACGGCCGCGAGAGCGGCGAGCTGCGGCCCATCACGATCGAGCGCGGCTTCATCGCCAACAGCCCGGGCAGCGTGCTCTTCCGCGCCGGGGCCACGGCGGTGCTGGTCACCGCGCAGCTCTCGGAATCGGTGCCGCCGTTCCTGGAGGGCAAGGGGGTGGGCTGGCTGACGGCCGAGTACGCGATGCTGCCGGGCAGTACGCCGGGCCGGAAGCGGCGCGGGCCCGACGGCCGGGCCACCGAGATCCAGCGGCTGATCGGCCGCAGTCTGCGTGCCGTGGTCGATACCCGGGCTCTCGGGCCCTGGACGATTCACGTTGACGCCGACGTGATCAACGCTGATGGAGGCACGCGCACGGCCGCCATCACGGCCGCGTTCATTGCCGTGGCCGATGCGGTTCGCCGCCAGTTCGGCGACCTCGCCCGGTCGATCCTCCGCGACAGCGTGGCCGCGGTGAGCGCGGGGATCATCGACGGCGAGCCGCTCCTGGACCTGAACTATCCCGAAGACTCCCGCGCCGAAGTCGATCTCAACGTCGTCCGGCTGGGCCGAGGAGGCCTGGTCGAGGTGCAAGGGACCGGCGAAGGCGGCGTCTTCTGCCGCGCCCAGCTCCAGGCACTGCTGGACCTGGCTGAAGCGGGAATCGACCACCTCGGCCGGCTGCAGCGTGAGGCGATGGGCGCCGACTGGAGCTGGGAACAGTGACTTGAGCGCGGGCCAGAATCGACCGCAACTGCCGTCTGCTTCGAGGGTTGGGAAAGAGCCTCAAACAGTATGGGCAGGTTCGGGCAGTTTTGCTAATGTTCCGCTCGTATTTTGCCGGGCTGTTGTCTGACCGGTCCAAGAGACTGCAACGAGAACCCCGAGCGGGACGCGGGGGTTCCGTGCCGATCGACGCGTCCCGACCACCGATGATCCGACAAGGAAGGGGATCGTCCATGAAAACGCCGATCACCGCACTCGCACTTCTCGGCGCTCTGGCGGCCTGCCCCGCCTGGGCCCAGACCGGAGCGCCGGCAGCCACCGGCCCACAGCCGAAGTCGCCGTTCTTCTCGCCGGTCCCTGCCGAGGCGACTCAGGTTCCGGGGACGGGCGGTGCCGGCAGAGTCTTTCCCAATGCCTCGTCATTGCCGGAGCCGACACCAGCCGACGAGCTGAAGGCCGCCCCGGCCATGGAACTGCCCAACGACCCGATCGAGCCCTGGCTGCTGACCAAGCAAGCCGGCCCGTTCATGGTTCTGGCCAAGACGTTCCGAGGCCCGGATAGCGAGAAGATGGCCCTCGCGCTGGCCAAGGAGCTGCGCGGCAAGTTCGGCCTGCCGTCCTACATCCTGCGGTCCAAAGACTTCCCGGGGAAAAGCAACATCCGGGGCGTTCCGCCGACCGCCGAGCCCGGGGTCGTGCAGGCCAATATCGCGGTTCCCGAGAAGTACCGCACGTATGACGAGGCCGCTGTGCTGGTGGGCAACGAGAAGACCGAGAAAGACTCTGCTCTGCTGCTGCACAAGGTCAAGAAGATCAAGCCGGATTGCCTCAATGCCATGCCCTCGATGTTCAAGTGGCGAGAGGGGCTGAGCACGGCCTTGCGCACGACCAACCCCTATGTTGCCGCCCAGTATCTCTATCCGCGCAAGAGTGACAGGCTGGTCGTCCAGATGAATCAGACCTCTCGGAGCATCGCCAACTGCCCGGGTCGCTTCAGCCTGCAGGTCGCCGAGTTCTCGGGACGGTCCACCTTCAATGATAAGGACGACCGCTTCCAGGGCATTCTCAACCTCAAGAGGAGCCCTCTGGCGACGGCCGCCAAGGATGCGGAGCACCTGGCTGACCGGCTCTCCAAGGATCCCGACATCCAGAAGTTGGGACAGCCGATCTATGTCTATCACGACCGGACCGCCAGCCGGGTCTACATCGGCTCGTTCAACGCCTGGCAAGATCCCTCCGCCGTCGCAGTCCGCGAGTCCCTGATCAAGCTGGCCGTCCCGATTCTGGACCGCAAACGGTCGACCGGCGGCATGGACACCATGATCGTCCCGGCGGGAATGCTGACCGACCTCACGGATATCAAGAGCAAGTTCCTGTAATGAGCCAGGCTCAGGCCCTTGCCGGACTGGCGCGCGACGCCCTTCCCGTGCGGGTGGAATTGCGAGAGAATACAACGTCGTCACCCAAGTCGGCCAAGGCCGGGGTGGCGACGTCGCTTCGTCCCCGGCCGATCCCCCGCGCCGCGCCGCGATCGGCCCGTCCGTCACCCACCCTCGGCGACGTCCCATGAGCTCTTCCGAAACCGCAGCGGGTTCGTTGATCCTGGTCCTGGGCTCGCGGAACCGCAAGAAGTGCCGCGAAATGGCCGAGCTGATCAGGCCGCCCTGGGAACCGAGCCGCCGGCTCGATCGGCTCGAGATCGGCACACTCGATGAATTCCCGGATGCTCCCGAAGTGGACGAGAGCGCCGAGACCTTTGCGGGTAACGCACGCAAGAAGGCCGCCGAGCTAGCCCGGGCACTCGACCGCTGGGTCCTCGCCGACGATTCGGGTCTGACTGTGGATGCCCTGCAAGGCGCACCCGGCGTGCTCTCGGCTCGCTATGCCGGCGAGCCGTGCGATGACGCGGCGAACAACCGCAAGCTGGTGGAGGCGATCTCCGCGGTGCCCGACGACAGCCGCGGAGCCGCGTTTCGCTGCGCGCTGGCCGTGGCCGATCCTTCGGGCCGGATCCGGCTCGAAGCCGTAGCCGCCTGCCGCGGGCGGATCATCCGCGAGCCGCGGGGCACGGCGGGCTTCGGTTATGACCCTCTCTTCCTGATCCCCGAATATCACAAGACTTTCGGCGAGCTGAGCCCGCTGGTCAAGCACCAGCTCAGCCACCGCTCGCGTGCCTTCGCCCATCTCCGGCCGGGTTTGGAACGGTTGATCGACGAGGTGCTCTCTGGCGGCTCATGAGCTGTCCGTGCCCGGCAGCCACGCCCGGCGTGACCTGGAAGATGGCTTCGGGGAAGATCCTGGCCTCAAGGACGAGCGGCGATTTCTTGTCCAGAACGGAACACCCTCGTCCCGGAAGATCTGGTACAATCCAGGAGACGGCGCCGTGCCGTCGTCGCCCCACCGGCACCATAACAACGTCGATCTGGCGGCGGCCAGCCGCCACGGCGTGGTCGTGTGCAACGTGCCCGACTACGGAACCGAGGAGGTCGCCGACCACGCGATCATGTTCCTGCTGGCCTTGGTTCGCCGGCTGATGCCTTGCCACCAGGCGATCCGCTCCGGCGCCTGGCATACCGGACGGCCATCGGAACTCCCCGGCTGCGGGCCAAGCCGCTGGGGCTGATCGGCTGCGGCCGGATCGGCACGGCAACGGCCCTGCGGGCCAAGGCGCTGGGACTGGACGTGGTGTTCTATGATCCGCACCTCCGTCATGGCATGGACAAGGCGCTGGGGATTCGGCGCGTCCACTCCCTTGACGAGCTGCTCGATCAGAGCCATTTCGTCAGCGTGCACTGCTACCTTGACGCGACGACTCATCATTTGATCAACAAGGCAAGGCTTGCCCGGATGCGCGAGGGCGCGATCCTGATCAACACCGCGCGCGGGCCGTGTGTCGACGAGTCGGCCTTGCTCGACGCGCTCGACTCGGGGCACCTCGCCGCCGCGGGCCTCGACGACCCCCGGCTGCGGGACCATCCCCGCATCCTCTTCACCCCACACTCGGCGTTCTACAGCGTTGAAGGGTTCATCGAGCTGCGGACCAAGACGGCCGAGGAGCTGCGGCGGATTCTGCTGGGCGAACCACTGCGGAACCCTGTCAACCTGGGGACGCCGCCCTGCGCACAAGGCTCATGACGCCAAACCATCGTCTCGTCTCCTGGTTGCTCGTGGCGAGCTTGACGGCCGCACTCACCGCGGTGACGACCGTGCAGGCTCTGCGGCGGTACGACGAGCTCCGCACCGGGTGGTCCTGGGATCTCGCCTATTACAACCAGTGGTTCTGGTCGTTGACCCAGGCCGATGGGCAACTCTCGGTGCGCCCGGTTGCTTCCTATGCGGAGGAGGGGCCGTCGGTCTGGAAGATGAATTACCTGGCGCCGATCCGGCTTGCGCTGGTGCCCTTCTATAGGATCCATCCCGATCCGCGCACCCTGCTCGTCCTCCAGAACATCATGTTCTGGTGGATCATCCCGGCGGTCTATACGCTGGCGCGATCGGAGTCGAGATCCGAGGCGATTGCGGTCTCGGCGGCGGCCTTGGTGCCCTTTGCGCCCTTGCTCTGGCCTTTGGTCTGGAACGATTTTCGCGAACTTCAACTGGCCTTGCCGTTCGTGCTCTGGGCCGTTCAAGGAATTCGCGGCCGGCGGGTGGGGCTGGCCGCCGTGGGCGTTCTGGGGATGCTCGCCTGCCGCCAGGAATTCGCGGTGATGGTCGCCACCTTCGCATTCCTGCCGCCGCGCGCGCCGGAGGAGCTGACCAGGACCCTGAAATGGCGGCAGGCGCTGTTTTCGATCGGCCTGGCCTGGCTGCTCTTCGGCTTCTTCGGCTACCTCAGGTTCAAGGTCGCCCCGGGCGCTCCGAACCAGTTCATCGACCAGTTCCTTGGTCCGCGTGCAACGGTCTTCCAGACTCTGGAAACCTCCGCCGACCTGCTGATTTACGGACTGGGAGCGTGGGCGCTCTTCGCCTGTCTGGCACCAAGCGTGGTGATTCTGGCCGTGCCTTGGATCTGGAGCCTGTGCAACGGCCGCTGGGCCCTCCGGTTCCTGGCGACCGAGGAGTGGCACCACGTCCGCTACACCGTTCTGCCCGTCGCCATGATCCTGGCCGCGGGGGTTATTGGCTATGCGCGACTGGGCGCCTGGCTCAAGGCGCGTCGGGGAGGCTGGTTTCTGCTCGTCCTGGTCTGGCTCGTGGCCGCATTTGCCGGCGGCCTGGGATTGCGCGAGCTGTCCGCTCGGATGGCGCGGATACCCCGGCCGATCAGCACTCAAGAAGCCGACGCCATCTGGTACTGGATCGGCCAGGTCGGGCCCGAGGAGGGCGTTCTCGCGGCCTACGAAGTGACCGCGCCGCTTTCCTCGCGCAAGCGGCTCTTCAGCTATGTCCTCGAGCAGAACAAGCCTCGCGGCTTCCCCCGCCTCGGCCCCGAGTTCCAGTGGATCTTTCTCCGCGACAAGGCTCTCGATTTCAGGGTTTTTCTCGACCAGGGCTTCGACGTCGTTCATAAGGGAGATTTCTTGACCATCTTGCACAGGGCCTCGCAATCCAGGAAGGAACCTTGAAGAAAGGCTTTCGCTTTCGTTCGGCGAGGGTCTCCAGACCCCGCCGTTCGGCCGACCGTAGGTCTCCAGGTGACGCGCCGACGGTCGAGGATTGGGAGACCTTCGGTCGCAGAGGACGGGCGGAGGGCAGATAAGGTGTCAGGAACCGATTTCGGGCACATTGGTCGAAGAAAACCGTTTTCGATTCCTGACACGTTTTCTGTCGAGCGACTCGACGGCGCGACAGAGCCTGGCGAGACGTCCTCGATTGGGCGTTCGGCCTTTCCGCCGCCGGGCCTCGGTCTAGAGATCGGTGACGTGCGGTATTTTCTCCCTTGGAATGAGTGAATCAGGAGTCTTCCACAGCAAACGAAGCTCGGCCGCACGACGAATGATCTCAGCGACGAGGTTGGGTCGATGTGCTTCAACTTCCGCCTCGACGTGCAGCTCCCGGCGCTCGGGATGAATCCCCAGCTCGTTGAGTTTCGCGACGAGTTTGTCAATCGCGGTATCGGGATTGCGGAAGAAGACCGATCCACGGATGCGGATGAATCGCCAACCAAGTCGTTCAAGAATTGCCTGCCGTTCCATGTCCTCCGATAGCTTCTCGATGGGGTGGTCTCGATCGCCGTCACACTCGACCGCCGCCCGTCGCTCAGCCCCCTCAACGACCAGGTCGATCCGGTAGCGACCCACCGGCCACTGTGGCCGTACACGATAACCTCGACGCACGAGTCGTTCGTAAACCTGTTGCTCGAAGGGAGATTCTGCTGGTGTCCCAGCCCGCTCCAAGTCCCGGGTGATCGCCTCCGGGTCAAGCGCGTGCTCGACAAGCCGACGACGGAGGTCTCCGGGTTTCAGATCGACCTCGTGATTCAGGGAATAGACGACCCACATTTGATTCCGCGCTCGGCTCGCGGCGACGTTGTACCGCTGCTGGAAGTCGGGACGATCGAGCATCGGCAAAGGCCCGCTACCGGGCGATTGAACCATCGAAAGGAACATCACATCCCGCTCGTCCCCCTGAAACTGGGCCGAGTTTCCGCAAATAATCCGGCGTCGCTCGTATTCATCGGGGAGAAGATGTTGGAGAAGCAGGCGCTCGATTTCCATCGCCTGTTCGTCACCCACGAGGGAGATAACGCCGAACGTCTGCTTCACGTACGCTTCGTGTTCGCATGCCGCCACGATCAGGGTGGCAACTACCGCGGCCTCTTCCGCGTTGACTTTTCCGCTGCCGCGGGTCGCTCCTTCAACCCGGTAGGGCACCACGTGAGGCGTGAGCTGTGAGCTCGCCTTCTCGCGAAGCGGCTTGATCGTGCCCTCGTAGCTCAGGTGATTGCTGAATTGGATGATATCCGGAACACAGCGGAAGTGCTCCATCAGGCAGATCAAGCCAGGGAACGACTGTTTAGCCAAGTCGTAGATCGACATGCGGCCATCGTAGAGCACCGCGTTCGGAATCCCCTCGAGGTGCAGCCGAATGAGGTTTCCGACAATGTCGAGCTGCTGGCCGACCGCCACGGGGCTCACCTGCTTGTCGTCGCCAACCACGACGACTTTTCGGGCAATCGCAAGCGCCATCAGCGCCATGACGTCACATTGGCTCGCCTCGTCAATGATAACCACGTCGAAACGCGGGGCTGAGAAGTCAAAGTTCTCAACGAGACGGGAGAGCGGCATGACCCAAACCGGCACTGCTTCTCGACATTCCTCCATTTTCTGCTGCGCTTCACGGCGAAGCTGAGGCACTCGACGGCCGAAGCCTTTGCCGATCCGGTTGATGATGCTCAGCCATCCGATTAGTGCCTGCCGCTGAGCTCGACGAGTACGACGCACCTGACCGGCCCACGCTTTGCGGTCGATCAACTGGTTCGTGACGCTCTTGAGCTGGTCCTGGAGATCCTCAATCTGTCGTCCGAGCTGTTCGAGATCGACTTCCGCCCTCCGGACCAGCTCGTCGTTAAGTTGCCGCCACTCCCAAGCTTTGAAGACATCGCCGGGAGGAGTTGATCCGCAGTGGAGGTCGTGGCGGTGCAAGATGGCCTCCGCCCAGGTTTCGGCGCTACCATTTCGTCTCAACCGTGCCAGCAGTTCCTTGCGGCGGAGTGCGTGCTTTCTCCGGGCGACAGCGGCCATACACTCGTGGTACGCTCGCGAGTACGCTTCCGGGTCTTTGTCTTCGATTGCCTTCCGGACCGCAACAACTTCGGGTCGGTCAGACATTCCCAGATGATTCAGGAGGTCAGCCATCTGTTTTCTGACTCGTAGCGACTCCAGGTGCTTCTTCGTCCGCTCCAGATCGCCGATCAGTCGATTCTGAACGGCCGTCATGATTCGCCGCAGCTCGCCGTAGCGACTCAAGTCCGGCGGTTGTTCGCCAACGAACCGTTGCCATTCGAAGCCGATATCGCGCAGCCGTTGCTCCAGCGGAGTCCATCTCCTGGGCCACCAGTCGAGAACCTCACGGATGATCGAGGCGAACTGGCTGGCGGCGCGCTCTGGTTCCTCACCGAGCTCCGCCAACCCCGGCGCACCGTGGGCGGCCATGAGTCCCTCCCACAAGACTTGAAGCTCGGTACGTGAGATCTTCACCGCCAACAGGCGTAGGATCGCGGCGACTTGGTCAGCGGTTTTCGGTGGCCGTCCCTGCACGGTCCAGATCGACAAGGCCTTTTTCCAATGCAAACGCCACGGCAGCCAGAGCCATCCCAGCCGCCCCCCGCGCAAAAGATGCTCGTGGATTTCCAGTGCCAGGACGCTCTGGGCCTGTAGTGGCGACTCTTCGCTGACTTGCGGGCGGTGAACTACGACGTCGGTCTGAACCTGCAGCGCGAGCTCGACCGTCTCATCAATCTTTCGCAGTAGGTGATCCCACGGGCCTCCATCAGGCTGAGGATGACGGCGTGCATCCACAGCAGCGAGTTTCCAGCCGTCAAATGCCGCAAACTCCTGCACCGTAGTCTTTAGTTCAGTGATCAGCGACTCCAGTTGGCCGATGTGGCCGGGCTTGAAGCCGACTTTTGGCCAGTGGCGGCGATCGAGCTGACCGCACTCGGCGAGTTGGTCCGACTGCTGGAACCAGCGAGCTACGTCTCCCGGCACTGGGAGTTGATCGGGGAGAGAACGGTCCAAGTACCGATCGTCGCCTGGACGAGTGGAGGCGTTCGTCTCGTAGAGCTCGCGCACTTCAGCGGCTGACAACGGGCAAGGTTCACCGAGCGCTACGGGTCCAGGAACCCAGTCGTGCCGCCCGGTGCCGGCTGCGACGATGCGAGCAGCTTCTGATGGAGCGATCTCATTGCCACCGTAGACGACACTGCGGTACTCATCGGCTCGGGCGTTCTTCAACTCCTCCCGACGAAGTCCGAGTTCCGCGATGAGACACGCCCGCCGCTGCTCCAGCCCTTTGGCTTCCCGTTCAAGCTCGTCGGCATCTGACTCGCTCAGCCGGCTGCTGATCGCCTGGACGGACTCCTCCAACTGCCGGCGACTCTCCAGGTCGCTTTCCAGCACACTTACGCAGAGCGGTCGCAATTCCTCGACCAAGTGTTCCCGTAACACGCGAAGCGCCTTCGTCGTGTGGCTCGTGACGAGCACGCTCTGGCCGTGGGCCAGCAGATGTCCAATCAGGTTGGCGATCGTGTGGCTCTTGCCCGTGCCGGGCGGCCCTTGCACGAGGACCGAGCCGTGTCGATCAATGGCCTGAGCTATGCGAAGCTGTTCGCGGTTGGCGGGCTTTCCGAAAAAAACATCGTGTATCGGTCGCTCAGATCCGCTCGACCGCGGCTCCTCATCAAGACTGTGCTCAGACACCGAAGCCGAATCGCATCCGACAATGTTCCGGAGTGCATCGCAGAAGTCGTCGCGGTGGTGCATGCTGTCGAGCACGCACTCGATCGCGGTCCCGATCCCCTTCGTGCGGGAGCGGAGGAACAGTACGGGGGACCGGCCAATCGTCGGATTCGCCGTAGCCAAATCCGGACGTCTATCGCCGACGAACGCCCCCTGTGCCGATAACTGATTCACCAGCCCTTCCAACAGCCCAGAGGCTTCCACATCGAGTGGGTGGTACCCAGCCACCTCAAAGTCCTCGCGCCGCGCCCGCAGCATTCGCGGATCCACTCCCGACACCGACTGCAACAGGCCCGTGTAGAGTTCGCTTCCGAAGTCCGCGTCGACGATGACGAACTCCGGCTGCTGGGCATTGAACACGAGTTGCACGCGCTGTAGCAGGATCGGATGGTAGATGTTTCCCTCCTGCTGCTGCCAGCTCAGGACGCCAACTCCCATCACCAGATCGAAACGCTCCGCCTCACGTTCCATTTGCCCGTGCAAAGCGTAGAGCTTGTCGAATACCGACATGGCGGCCCGGGCAGGTAACTCGGCGTCTTTCCACGTTTGACGCCTCTTCAACCAGTGTTCCAGCACTGTCCGACGCGCAGGATCGTCCTCAAATCGAACCGTGAAAGTCTCGCCTTCGGGATCGCGCTGGTTTAGGCTCTCCAACGGCTCGACAACCTTTTGCGGATCATCCCAACCAGGCCGGAGCCATCCGCGAATCTCATCAGGCGGAGTTGGCGCCGTGGTCAGCTTTGGGCGTCGCACTCGGAGCAGGAAGGACGGTTCGCCGGTGTTTTCTTCGCCCTCAACAGCCATGGGGCGGGCAACCCGCTGAGGGAACTCAATCGACGGGTGGCTCGGAAGATCATCCAGCCATATCGACCAGGGCTGTTCCCGAACTTGCCGTATCGCCGGATTGCGATGCTCGTTCAGCGCCTTCAGGTACTCGAAAATCTGCTTGATGCGCTGCTTGGCAATTCGGGTCTGTTCGGCGTCGTACGACATTGGACGATATCCCCTTGACGTCTATGTAGCCAACATGATAAAGGGTTCACGAACGATCAGCCATCGCTAGGAGGGCGCGATCGGCCCGACGAATCAGGTTGCACACGCTGTCGGGATGGGTCAGCCCAAAAGCCCCGGACCCCGCGAAGCCGCCATTCACATGTAAGGCGGTTTCGACGGAAAAATTACTTGCAGGGTTTGGCGTTGCGATTGAACTGTCGGGCCGAGGCGTTTCTCGATCCAGGCTTCCACGGCCTTTCTGGGGTTCCGGGGATACCAGGTTCCGGGGACACCATACTCAACTCCGCCGGGACTGGTCCTTGCTCGACCTGGGAGCGGGAGGGGAAAGGGGTCGTCACTGAATAGCGCTTTCCTAACCCCTAAGCCGCCTGCATCAAGCGTTAACGTGCGTGCCCTCGAGGCTTCTTCGCCTTTCAAACGGTCGATATCAGTGATGACCTCTTTTCCCTCCTGTTTCGGGAGATGCAAGGGACACCCGACTCAGCCCTCTCGCCTGACTTTGGGGCCGGGCTTCTGGGGTCTCAAGATCCGGCCCAGGTTCTGTTCCAGAGAGGCGAGGAAGCCCTCGTCACCCAATGGCCGGCCGGTATGCTCGTGGGTGCGAAGGAGTTTCAGATCCTCTTCCCTGATCACCCTGGTGAGAAACCGGCGCCAGTCTGGGACCAGTTGGAGCAAAGGCGCAACCCGCACCAGCGCGTCGTCCCGTCCGCGCACATGTGCCAGGGCGCTGCTCCAGGGATAGCGGCTGGGAGCGCTGATCAATCCCGCGCGAACCGGGTTGAGTTCCACATATCGCGCGGCGGTCAGCAGGTAGCGCTCGTCGAGTACGAACGAGGCGAATCGTCCCTGCCAGAGGTGCCCACGCCAGCTTTCGCGAAAGTTGACCGAACGGGTGTAGCGGCGATGTGCCTCGCCGACGGCCCGACGCAAACCGTCCACGGACTGGGGCACCGCGATCAAGTGGACGTGATTGGGCATGAGGCAGTAGGCCCAGATCTCGACCTGGTGAGCACCGCACCACTGCCCCATCAGCTCCAGGTAGCTGCGGTAATCCTCGTCACAGAAGAACGTCTGCTGTCGACGGTTTCCCCGCTGCGTGATGAGGTGAGGGAGACCAGGGACGACGACACGTGCCAATCGGGCCATGATGGAAGACTATCAGCAGCAGGAACGCCGGTCAAGAATTAGGTATGGTGTCCCCGGAACTCGGTAGTCAGATATGGCAGCCGTTTCCAGCGCGTGATCATCATACGATGCCCGAGGAACCTGCCCGAGACGCGACCATCGATTCGAAGCTGCAAAACCTCTTTCGACATCGGCTACCGCCTCCCGTGGCGGAACCCCCTCGGAGGTCGAGAGCCGGCTTCGCGTCAACGCTCGTGGCCGGCGCTTCTTCACGGAGGACGGGTTGCCCGGCGCGAGCGTTGTGCGTCTGCATCATTTCAACCCCGTAATCGATGGCAGAATCTCGAAGAATCTCGAAGAATCCTGGAGAATTACTGGTATATCGAGATTTTTTGCACTTGCAGCATTTCTTGCTTGACACGGTGAGTAGACACGGTCAGGATGTGGGAGTGAGAACTGCTTACTGGCCCCAGGAGGTGAACGATGGTCGACAAGATTCTGGAGAACTACAGCAAGGCCGCCGAGTCGACGTTGAGGCTGCAGCAGGAGATGCTGCGGAACTGGACGATGCAATGGTCGCCGTTCGGGGCTCAGCTCTTTGAGCCGCCGTTGACGAAGTCAACGACCGCGGCAAGCGCGGCGCCGGCAGCAGCAGCGACATGGCTGGAGCAGTTGAGCACGGCCCAGAGGAAGTGGACCGAGGCCGTCGCCGACATGCTGAAGAGGCACCAGGAGACGCTCGATGAGCAGTACCGGGCGGGGATCCGCGCTATCGATGATGCGTTCCGGGTCGGCGAGGCCAAAGATCCCGAGCAGTTCCGGCGCTTTAGCGAGGAGCTGTGGCGGCGAAACTGCGAGGTCCTCAAGACGGCTGTCGCGTCGCAGATGCATGACGTTCAGTCCGTGATGCAGAAGTGGTATGAGGCCGCGCGCTTGGCCGCGGCGGGAACGAAAGTCTGATCCACAAGAGTTGAGAATCGATCGGAACGACGAGCGCGTTTGAATGCGGATCGTCCCTCAGTCTCGCCTGTACGCCGAGTGCTTCGGCTGGGCCGCCCTGCGTCCGAAGCACCCGGGGTACACCACCGACCTAGGTGCCGGTATGTCCGGCCTCTAGGTCGACTCAACGACACCCGGGACATCGTCGCAGATGCCCGCACGAACCGAGAAGCCTCCGAGGTGTTGCGATGAAGCGAGCTTCTCCGCAAAGGTTGGTTGTCCTTGGAGTATTGCTCCTGGGGCTGCAACATGGGTTGGGGTCGACCTTCCTGGCGTCTCCGACGGAAAGGGCCAGTGCGCTGACGGCGGACGAACGGGCGACGCTGCTCCGATACGCGAATGACACCTGGCGGTCGTTCGAGAGGTTGACCCTGCCCAGCGGCCTGCCCGCCGACAGTCTTTCCCGAGACGGCGAAGGCTGGTCCAACCCCTTGTCGCAAACGTCGCCGACGAACATCGCCGCCTATCTCTGGAGCACCTTGGCCGCCGAGCGCCTGCATCTCATCGGCTCTTCCGAAGCCACGTCACGGCTGGACAGGACGCTCGCGACGTTGGCAGGCATGGATCGGACCCACGGGCTTTTCTTCAACATGCTGGACCCCCGCACCGGGGCCGTCCTCAAGGTCTCCCCCTTTGACTCCAGCCCGGTCGAGCCTCACCTGTCCGCGGTGGACAATGCCTGGTTGGCCGTCGCGCTGACGATGGTGGCCAACTCCGAGCTGTCGTTGCGGGAACGCGCCGGACGGCTCCTCGAACCGATTGATTTCCGCTTCTTTTACGACCCTTACGACGCGGCCGATCCCATCCGCCATCCGGGACAGCTTCACGTGGGCTACCGGACCGACGACCAGACGTTCTTCGGCCACTACGGGATGCTCAATACGGAGGCCCGCATCGCCAGCTACCTCGGCATCGCCCGCGGCCAACTCCCTCCCGAACACTACTACCGGATGTTCCGGACCCTGCCCGAGAACTTGGGGCCGCAACAGCAGTCGCCCCGCGGTACGACCCGCGACTATTACGGGGTCAAGGTCTTCGAGGGCGCTTACGATTATCGCGGCGCACGGATCGTCCCGAGTTGGGGCGGGAGCATGTTCGAGGCCTTGATGGTGACGCTGTTCGTCCCCGAGGATGTCTGGGCCCCGCGGAGCTGGGGGATCAATCACCCGCTCTATGTCCGGGCGCAGATCGCCCACGGATTGGAGGAGG
>JBAUOX010001296.1:0-3213 GCA_049579985.1 Isosphaeraceae bacterium
CACCGGGAAAGCGGCCGGTCTTGACGAAGGAGGCATCGGGTTTGCGAACCATGCCAGGATCGTGAGGGAAGCACTGATAGCCACAGTCGGCCTGCAACGCCCAGCCAAGCTTATGCTCCTCACAGAAATGTCCGAGGCGTACGAGTATCCGGCTTCCCACCCAACTGGATTCGACTCCCATATTCCGCTCCACGAGTTGACTTCTCACCAGCTCGTAGCTCTTGCCATCAGGCATGGCCAGCAGATCCTCGGGCGTGTGGTGAGTCTTCGTGGCGACCGCCGTGCTCATGGTCCGGCTCCCTTTCGATGGCGTTCGAGATTCTTGTTTCTCATCTGTCTGATCATACCCGATCATTGGCCGAAGACCCATCTGCGTTAGGTCGGTGGCCACACGCTCGCTCAGCTTCTGCAAAAGCGCGAGTCGCGCGGGGGCTGATAGCGGACGGCGAGGTAGGGGGTGTTGAGGCGGCGATGAGACTGGAGCCTGGAGGCGTCAGCCCCAGGATGTCCCCAAGCGACCCTTGCGCTTCCCCGTTCCGAGCCCCAATCGGGGCGACAGAAGGCCTCGGCCGCAGCAAGTAGGGTGCGTCGCAAAGACGCACCGGGAAGCTGAGCGGTGCGTCATCGCAAGCTCGACGCACCCTACCGGCTTGATCTGACGCCAATTCCGGGGTTCGCCTACGCCTTGCATCGATGATCGTGCCCCCACACGTGGGCTGGCCATCATGATTGTCTTTGGAATGAACAGTGGGGCCATCGGGGACATCCTCAATAGTCCTAGGGATCTTTCTTAGGTGTAGTGGGTGGCTCTGATCAGAGTCGATCATTTTCACCCCCTGGGTCGCCCCTCACCAGCGTCAGCTCGCGAAGAAACGCGAAGAAAATCGGAGATATCGTCTTCCGCAGTGCTCTTAGAGGCTTGTTTACCCATGGTGAACCATCATTTGAATGCGTAGATGTTGATATCCGGTGATTCGAGAAGTCCAAGAAAATCAAATCCAGGGAAATTTTTCCTTTTCCCGTCGAGCCAACGAGTTCGGTGTTTTTTTGTCGATCCGACGCGGATTCTCACGTTGCGACCCGCCGAGAAGGTTCTATGGTGGCCATAGAAAGCGCCGTGGTCCCCACGGGTCCGTTTGGGTCGAGCAAGCACAAGTGGGTGAAGGAGAAGTCCTACACCCCGCGGGAAGGTGCTGCGCGCGGACGGAGAAGCAGGTCGTGGCTCGCCGTCGATTCCCTCCCTGGGTCGCATCTTGAATTGAGGAACAGAGCATCATGGGTACGTCCTTGTCGTTCTTCAGTCTCTTCACCCCCTCCTCCCGCAAATCCCGCTCCTCGCGCCGCCGCCCACGACGCAAGCTCGAGTTAACCCCCCAGTGCGAACAACTCGAGATCAAGATTGCCCCGGCGACGTTGACGTGGACTGGAGGGGGCGGGAATGCCCTGTGGTCGACCATCAGCAACTGGACTGTCGACTCCGGAGGGCAGCGTGCTCCCAGCACCGGCGACAGTCTCGTCTTTCCTAGTGTCACCAACGAGGTCTCGACCAATAATCTGAACGGCCTCCAACTCGCTTCGATTGACATCCAAGACGCGGGATACGACCTGAAGGGCTCCGCGCTCAGCCTGAGTGGAGATTTGACCTACTCCGGTAGTGGCAGCGCAGATTATGAGATTCCGACCGTATTCACCGGCTCAGGCACGATTAGCACAACGAGTGCACCGCTGAACGTCGAGGGGCAGGTGACCCTTAATAAGGACGGCTCGGCCACGCTTGAAACCGGCACGCTCGACAGCGCAGGCAAGGCCACGTTCACCACCACCTCGGCGCTGGCGGTCGGCTTGCATTCGTCGATCACGGCCGTCTACGGCAGCGACGCCAGCTTCAACGGCAGCACCTCCCCCGCCGTGACTGAGACGGTCAACAAGGCCAACACCAAGACCGCGCTCATCGCATCGCCCAGCTCGTCGGTCTTCGGCCAGTCGGTCACCTTCACCGCGACCGTCACCGGGGCGAGTAAGCCCACCGGCTCGGTGACGTTCATGGAGGGCTCGACGACGTTGGGCAGCCGCACTCTCAACGTCAGCGGCAAGGCCACGTTCGTGATCTCCACACTGGCGGTCGGCCCGCACTCGATCACAGCGGTCTACGGCGGCAATACCATCTTCAGCGGAAGCACCTCCCCGGCCGTGACCGAGACGGTCGGCAAGGCCAACACCACGACCGCGCTCATCGCATCGCCCAAATCGTCGGTCTTCGGCCAGTCGGTCACCTTCACCGCGACCACCTCGGCCACGAAGCCCGGCGCGGGCACGCCCACCGGCACCGTCACCTTCAAGGACGGCTCGACCACCCTGGGAACCGGCACGCTCAGCGGCGGGGTCGCCACCTTCACCACCACCTCGGCGCTGGCGGTCGGCTCGCATTCGTCGATCACGGCCGTCTACGGCAGCAACGCCAGCTTCAAGGGCAGCACTTCCCCGGCCGTGACCGAGACGGTCGGCAAGGCCAACACCACGACCGTGGTGACATCCTCGCTCAATCCGTCCACGGTGGGCCAGTCCGTGACCTTCACCGCCACCCTCACCGCGGTCTCCCCGGGCACGGGCGTACCGACCGGAACGGTCACCTTCAAGGATGGCTCGACCACCCTGAGCACTGGCACGCTCAACAGTAGCGGCTTCGCGACGTTCACGACCTCGACGCTCTTGGTCGCGACCCACTCGATCACCGCCGTCTATGCCGCCAGCACCAACTACAAAACGAGCAGATCCGCGGCGCTCAGCCAGGTCGTCAACAAGGCGAGAACCACCCCGACCATCACAAGTCCTCCCACGGCCAGCGGCATTACCTACGGCCAGAGACTGGCCAGCAGCACGCTCAGCGGTGGCAAGGCGTCCGTTGCTGGTTCATTCGCCTGGACCACTCCAGCTACGGCCCCCGGTGCTGGTAGCCACTCGGAGTCCGTGACCTTCACACCGACCGACTCGATCGATTACAACTCGGTCACCGCTACGGTGTCTGTCACGGTCAGCCAGGCGACCCCCACCATCACAAGTCCTCCCACGGCCAGCGGCATTACCTACGGCCAGACACTGGCCGACAGCACGCTCAGCGGTAGCAAGGCGTCCGTTGCTGGTTCATTCACCTGGACTGCTCCAGCTACGGCCCCCGGTGCTGGTAGCCACTCGGAGTCCGTGACCTTCACACCG
>JBAUOX010001297.1:0-3323 GCA_049579985.1 Isosphaeraceae bacterium
TCGCCAAACGAGTCAGAAATAAGTTCAATAGACGTTTTGTCACCCCGACTTGATGAAACAGCAAGCCCTTCGGCCAGCAGGTCGAGCGGCGAGGCCAAAGCGGCTGGCATATGACCGAAGCCGCCTCTCCGAAAGCTGATCTTGGACGGCGATCGTCGGCCTGATGGGCGTTACCTCGAAGCCAGTGCGTCTTCCTGTGCAGACCACGCAGTCGGGTGGCGTCGGCCGAAACATCCCGATGAGAGGGGCCAGACCGGGCTCGTTCAGCCCTTTTCGGACGGCGGAAGATCCAGCAATTCGCGGAGGGCTGCCCCTTCTTCCCGCATGGTCAGCCGTTTCGGCGTCGGGTCGGGCTTCGCCAGCAGTCGACGGTGGCGGACGCGCCGGAACTCGGCGCCTTCCTTCTTGGCCTCCTCCTCCTCGGCGATCGGCGGGAAGCCGGCCAGCTCGACCTGGTCGGCGATGATGCGGGCCAGCACCCGAAGCACGCGGGGGCGGTCGAAACAGACGTATTCCGTATCGGGATCGGGCCGTAGGTTCACCACGACCTGCTCCCCGCGCTCCAGGTGTTCCAGCCGCTCGCGACAACGGCGAGGCGCGTCCATCTCGCCCGCAAGACGGGCTTGGAGGTCGGGGCGGCCTTTGGAGCGGGCCGCCTTCTGATCACGCCGCAAGCTGAGCCACCGAGGGATCTCGCGGGATCCATCCGAGCCCAGGAGCTGGTGGACCCGACTCAAGCTGAGCCCCGTGGCCGCCGCGATCTGTCGAATCGACAACCCCGACTGATGGGATTCTACCACGGCCCAGATCCGCTCCCGCTGGGCTGCTTCGAGCCGTTCCGTGGCGAGGCACAGCCGGGCTGCAAGCCGCTGTTCGCGCCGGATCCGCTCTCGGATTTCGTCGTTCGTTTCCACCCCCCCCTAGACTGAGCACCGGCCCGGCAGCTGTCCAGCAAACTGGACGGCTTAGCGTTGTTTTCAGTTCCAGTGCTACTCGGCCCCCAAGGTTCACCGCTCCGGGCCCTCATCAGCATCAAGATCATGACGACGGGCCTTCAGGGTCTCCATGTACTGCCTGAAGAAAGACTCGTCCTGGAACGAGGGGATGGTCGCACGCCAAGGTTCGTCGACCGCGGCATTCTTGGGCTGCGGGACGATCATTACCCTGGGCGCAGCCGCTCGGAGGGAGCAGTTGCTGGTGGCCCGTGTCTTTCGATCTGACCGAGGCGAACGTCCAGGCCCTCGCCGACGCCTTCTGCTCCGAGAAGGAGTGCTGGAAGGTCTTCCGGGAAATGGTCGAAGAGACTATCCCGGAAATGAGAGCGATTCAACGAGAGATCGCGGAGGAAAACTGACATTCGCCCTGGGTGCAGATCGGGCCGCGCCGCCCTGAGGATCACTTCCCGGGAGCTTGCAAAACGACAGTGTGGCGAGTTGATAGAAGGTCAGCTCGGAAATGGTTGTGGAATGCATCACTCCGCGAATTCCGCGGTGAGAAAGTCGGCGGCCTGATCCCAGAGTTTCGCGGCGGCCTGGAAGTCAACGTCCATGGGATGAACGGTGGCGGGGGTCTCGACCTGGGCGGGTTTCTTGGCGCCATTGAGTAGCGGTACCTGGGCGCTGGGTCCCTGGGCCAGCGCGGCTTCGACCTCCGGACTGAGAATCAGGTCGGCCAGGCGCCGGGCGGCTTCGGGGTGCGGAGCGCCCTTCATCATGGCCAGGGTGTTGGGGATGAAGAGCGTGCCAAGCTGGCCGGGCTCGCGGTCCGGGTAGACGATCGCCACGGGGCTGCCGGCCTCGATCTCGCCCGTGGCGTCGTCGGTATCGGTCAGGCCGAACGCAATCTGGCCTGAGCCGGTTGCCGTGGCGACCTGCTTGTTGCCCGAAAAGACCTGGACCTCATTGGCCTTGAGCTCCCGGAAGAAGGCCTTCGCCTTTTCCTCGCCCCAGGCCGCGAACAAGCAGGCAGCCTGCGTGGCGGTCGTTCCAAAAAGCGGTTTGGCAATGCCGATCTTGCCTTTCCACCGCGGATTGACCAGGTCCGCCAGTCCTTTCGGACGATCAGCCTCGGGCACGGACTTGGTGTTGACCAGCAAGATCCGGGCACGCGCGGCAAACCCATACCAGTTGCCGTCGGGATCCTTGAACGCCGCCGGAACGTCCCCGGCGTGTCGTGGTCTGTACGGCTGCAGCAAACCTCTTTCCTTGAGCCGGATGGTGTTGAGGATCTCATTGTTCCAGAACAGGTCGCAGCGGGGCTGGACGGACTCGGCGATCAATGTGTTGGTCAGCCCGACAGTCTTCGTGCTCTCGACGTCAAACTTGCTCCGCAGCGAAATGCCGGCTTGCCTGGCCAGGTCCTTCAGCACCGGTTCGGCAAACTCGCGATCGAGCGCCGAGTAGACCACGACCGAGCCGTCGATTGGCCTGGAACCCGTCGCGGGCGCCCCCTCGTTTTCAACCCGCTGGAAGCAACCCCCCACGCTCGTGGCCACGGCCAGCCGGACGAGCCCGCGCACTATACCTGATCCCATCGTAAGACAGGTTTTCCGACCAGGCTGAATCGTTTTCATGCGTGATCTCCCCCTCTGGATCGAGAGATAACATGGTCAGGCGGATTGAGCTCGCTCGGTTGCCCAGATGCCATGAGAAGCGTACTTGAAATCATCAACTGCGGAAACGCTCTTGCCGCCCGGGCGGATTGCGGTATGCTGTGGTCGCGGGATATCGCACACCTTTCGGTTGCGCGCGATCGTCCCGGTCCGTTCGAGATTGAAGTGCCAGGCCCGCCCACGCATGTCCAGAAAGGGCGGGGTTCCTGGTGTTTTCTCCAAGTCCCGTTACTTCAGGAGCGGCCGGAATGGCCGGTCTTCTCGGTTCCGCGCTGCGGGTTCTCAGGATCGCGCGGCGCGAATTCTCCAAGGATGGAGATTGTTTCAGTCATGAGACGAAAAATCGCAGTCGGAATGCTTGGCCTGGCGCTGGCGGGATGCGCTCAGTCGCGCTCGTCGGTGCCTGGTGCAGCCTCGCGTGGGCAGCCCATCGGCATGGAGCCGGTGCCTTCGATCAACGACACGATCAATCGGGGCCTCGGCGATCCGGCGATCGTGCAAGCGACACTGTCTGATCCCAAGAACCCGAAGTGGTCGGGCGAGTTTATTCCGCCGCGCGGACCAGCGGGGACGCCGCCGGGACCGCAGGTTGCGCGCTCCGACGCGGTTCAAGGATCTGCATCGTCCACCGATCCCGCGGGCCGTGCGTCCGTCCCGGCCTCCGCCGTCCTGGCGTCGCCCTCGAGTCCGCCGCCAGCCAGTGCCGCTGGAC
>JBAUOX010001298.1:0-1578 GCA_049579985.1 Isosphaeraceae bacterium
CCCGGAATTCTCTCCGTGATCTCTGTGTTCTCTGTGGTTAGAGGCGTCTGTATTTTGGATGGGTTTCAATGCCCCACACTACGCCTTCCGGCGGTTTCTTAGCCCTTTGTCGTCTCATTGAAAAACAAGTGTTTCGGGCGGGGCTGACGTCTCTCCATGACTTCGAAATCTTTAGTTCTTTATGCAACGGGCAGTAAGCCATGTCGAGCAACTGCTCTTTGGCCTCGTTGATCTTGGCCATCGCCTCTCGCGACAACAAGGAAGGCACCGGACGGCGCAACGCACCAGTGGTACGGATCATCGTGGACGATCAGCCGGCCGGCCGCAAGCCGTGGCTGGAACGGGCGGAACGGGCTCTTGCTCGCGGATCGGCGGAGTTCGGCGGCTGTTACGAGGCACCGCCTTTCGCTCGCGGGAGCAACTTGGCCACGGCGATCATGCCGACAACCTGCCCCTCGATGATCAGCTCAACCGACTCCGTCTCTCCCAGGATCGTGGGGGCCGGGTACGCGCCTCCGATCCGGGCCCCCTGGGCCCCCGAAGGGGAGGGGTGGGCGTACACCTCGAGCTGGCGGCCGGCGACGTTGACGATCCAGTACACGGGGATGCCGCCGCCGCCATAGGTCACGGCCATGGCGCGATCATCGGCCAGGGTCGACTCCGCCACCTCCACGACCAGGGCGACGTCTTCGGGGCCCGGGTGGCGATCCTCATAATCATCGATGCCGCCGCGCGCCACCGATACGTCCGGCTCCGGCTCGCTGTCCCGCTGGGGGATGCGGACCGGCTTCTCGATCCGGACGTGCCAACCGGGGGGAAGAAGTAAATGAATAGCCCGCCAGGATCGCTCCGAAGAGGCCGAGTGTTTTCCGCCTTTCGTCATCTTCTCCAGCAAGGTTCCTTCAATGAGCTCGAACCGGTCGGCCTTCGTGAACGCGCCCGAGGCCACCATCGCCTCGTATTTGGCGACGCTGAGCCGGTAAGGGGGACGCCGCTGGGTTTCGGTTTTTGCTGTCGCTTCCCGTTGGTCGCTTTCGCGCTGCGTGATCGTGCTCACTTCCCACCGCCCTTCCGCTTGCACTCCGCTAAGAACTTCACGACCAGCTCGCGCACCACGACCGCCATCGGCTCGCCCAGCTTCGCGGCTTCAATCCTCAGTTGACGGTGAAGGTCCGGGTCCAAGTCGAGCCGGACGGCCTTTGGGGCGACTTCCGTAGCAGCCACGGGTTTTACCTCTTTCTTGCGAGCCATGACGGCCGTCTCCATCGTGGGTTCACCTTATCCACTATAATAGCCGAAGTCTGTAGGCTCTTGTACGTAGTGTACGAACTGCCTTCCCCAGAGGTCAACAGAGGAATCCAATGTACTCTGTATACAGAGTACCGCTGTACCGCTGTTCGGATACAATAACTCTGTCGGCTCGATCGTCTCGAGACGATGCCCCAGGTGGGGTGCAACCCACGGGGACGGAGTGCAGGCAGACAGAGGCTGGGCTGGTGAAAAGTTGGTCTTGCACAAGCTGCGCTTTCATCCCTTTTCGTTGCGCCCTTTTCCCCCCCTTGCGAAGGGGGGGTAGGG
>JBAUOX010001299.1:0-2546 GCA_049579985.1 Isosphaeraceae bacterium
GCCCATGAGCCGCAACAATCCCCAGGGGATGAAGCGGATGATCGATCGAACCAACCAGGCCGTTTTGCCAGTCTCCTCGGTCGATCTGCTCTGCCTGGCGGATGTAACGCAGCCCATCGGCAAAACTGGCCTCGGTGTGGCGGAACCCCCAGCTCAGGAGACCGGCCGTCACCGCCATCAAGAGACCGATCCGGATTGCATGCTGAAACGACGTCACGACGGTCCCTCCTATCGCTAGCAGTCAGCCGGTCCGGACAATACTTACTTCCGGGTTGAAGTTGCCCGCCCGCCGACCTGCGCAACCTCCGATGGCATCACATGAGTTCGCGACCTCTCACCGCGCCGGACGTAGATCGTCAGAGGGGGAAGGCCCTCCAGCGGCAAGCCATCCAGCCGTACCAGCGCCGGATCAGCCTCGATGGTCGAGAAGATCGAGGGATAGGCGCAATTGAGCCTCGGCGCCGCAGCCAGAAACCCGGAAGGAAATGCCGCAGTCTCCAGGACGACCACCGCGTCAAACCGAGGCAGCCGCGTGCGCAGCCCTTCGGCTGACTCTGTCGAGAGATCGTGAAGCACGAAACAATTACCCGGATCATCGCGTAATTCATTGATCAAGCCGGTCTTGCAAACATTCCAGTCCGCCACATTGCCGACATTGGCCAGAGTGGCCACACCGTACCGGCTGACGATCTGATCGATCAGTCCCCGCGCGGCCCAGCAGGTGGTCGATGCAGGCTCGCCCACCACCCCCGCAATCGAGGCGGCCAGGCTTGCCGCAAGCGCCGCTCCGATGGCAACTCGCGGTCCGAAGGTCAGGCCGCGGAATGCCTGTGCGAGAGCACCTCCCAGAGCAACCGCAATCGACGGCCAGAGAGGTAGCAGAAAGCGGGTGTCGAAATAAGCCGGGATCATGAGTGCGCCGGCCGCCACCAGCGTGCTGGCAACGACCAGAACGCGGAAGCGCGCCGGAGTCGAGCAAAGTGCGGCCGTTTCCGCGGTCTCGAGAGTCGGATTGGACCCACGCCTGACCGAGATGCCGAAACCCACAACTCCGAGCATCACGATCAAGGGCCAGCCCGGCAAGTCGCCCAGAATCCGCCCCAGCCGATCCCGGGGGGGAACAATCCGCGACTGTCCCTCCGCAAGAAGGTTGTAGCGTGCGGAAAAGGTTCCGAACCGGACGGCCGCCCGGGCGTTGCAAGCGTACCAGGGCCCGGCCACCGCCAGACACGTGACGATCGCCCAGCCCAGAGCTCGCTTGCGCAGGGACCGATCGGGTCCGGGCCGGAACATCCACCAAAGGAACGAAACCGAGGCGCCGGCCAGGAGCAACACCGCGGTCAACTTCGTCAGCAGGGCCAGCCCGGTCGCCAGCCCCAGCGCGATTCCCGTCGTCCAACGAGGCCAAACCGCCAGCTCGCTGGCCAGCCCCAGGGCCAGCAAGACCCAGAACGCCAGAAACGTCTCGACCATCACCTTTCCGCCAAAGGACAGGGCGCGGGGGGACGCCAACAGAAATGCCAGGGCCAGCAGGCCCGCTGCGGGACCGTGGAATCGTCGGGCCAGGCCGACAGTACCCAGCGCCAGCAACAAAAAGGGCACGACGCTGGAGTAGACCATCAGCATGTCGATATGCGATCGGCCTGTGAGCAGAGCTCCCAGCGCGATCCAGCCGACCAGTAACGGTGGTTTCGGCTGCTCGTTGATGAGCATGGCAAGCAACCGCGGAATGACGGCAAGAGTGGTTCCGGAGGTTGCATGCCGTGCATCGGCCAAGCCCCGGCGGAGATAATCGGCATCATCCCAGGCCAGGTTGCCGTGCCGCGCGAGCACAAGACAGATCAAGAGGACCAGAGACGATGACAGCAGGAGCCAGGTCAGGATCGTCGCGGGCGATCGTCGGCTTGCCCAGAGGAAACCTGCCTGGTCGTCCATCCGCAGTCCCTTCCCTGAGATCACTTTACCCCCGACGGGCCGGCCCGAGTTCCTTTCCGGCACGATCGCAGGCGGATTATAGCGGATCGAGGGTTGGCCACAACCTCGAAGAACACGCGATCTGTGGCCAGCGAGTCGTCTCTCGTAGTTTAGTTCACGTCATTGCCGGCGAGAATCGGGCGCCGGCGCCGATCCGGCTCGGGCCAGCCTCCCCGACACTTCAAAGATATGGACCTGTGCGATACCTGGCCCCCGCTCTTCAGGGAACGACTTGACGGGGGACCGATCTCCCACCACCCTGCGCAGGGCCTCACAGTAATACCACGGGCCGATGAGCAAGGCATCATGAGCGACAATCCAGCCCAGCCCAGGGTCGTGCTCGGCTTGCGCGAGCTCTTTAAATCTATAGCCGGCCCGCTCACCATAGTATGTCGCCCAGCCCTTGAGGTCGAGGACCCGCGCGTCGCGGGGCGAATGTGCGGCCAGCCATTCGCCCGCCTGCCGATACGCCCGGAAGCCCGGGTTCACCGGCGCGATCAGGTCGCGAGCGTAGACAACCGTTCCCGCCACGAGGCAAATTCCAATCAACGCCCCGCTGAGCAGCGCCTGGC
>JBAUOX010001300.1:0-2487 GCA_049579985.1 Isosphaeraceae bacterium
ATCAACTCGAAATGGGGGGAAGCTTGCCGAGTTCCTCTTGGATCACGATCTGGGACAGCTTCCCTTCGCACGTCTATGGGCTCTCGAGACCATGAATGCTGTTCCTGGGATCGTCGGCCCCGAGGTCATTATGAGGATTGCCGAGTCATCTCATCCGAGCATAACTGTCCGATGCACAGCTGAAGCTGCGCGTAGTCAGAAGCAAGTAGACTGGGTTCGCGAGCGCAAAGAAAACTGGTCCAACTTTGCTCCTTGGGACCGTCGCGCGATTATCCTTTCTGGAGGGGCACTGCCGAACGATGAACGGAATCCCTGGTTAGAAGTTGTGGAGGAATCGGGGGACTTGCTCGACAAGGCTGTTGCTCAATACGTGCGGGGAACATCATGAGGAGTTATGAAAGAGCATGAACAACATATCAGCGCAAATTGTCTCGAAGGCATGGAACTTCGCTCACGTCCTCCGGGACGACGGTTTGAGTTACATGGCCTACGTGGAGCAGATCACGTTCCTGCTCTTCCTCAAGATGGCGGATGAGCAAACGAAACCGCCATACAACCGAAAACCGATCGTCCCGGCTGGCTATGACTGGGCGAGTCTGCTCAGCAAGGAAGGCGATGCCCTGGAGGCGCAGTATCGCCACATCCTCGAGAAGCTCGGGACGCAGCCGGGGATGCTCGGCGAGGTCTTCAAGAAGGCGAAGCCTGAAATCCAGAACCCGGTTACACTTCGTCGTTTGATCGTGGACCTGATCGAGCCTGAAAAGTGGATGTCGATGCAGGCGGATGTGAAAGGCGACATCTACGAGGGCCTACTCTCCAAGAGCGCTGCGGAAAGTCCGAAGGGGGCGGGTCAGTACTTCACGCCCCGAGAACTCATCAAGGCGATCGTGGACTGCGCCCGACCGACAGCGTCAGACACGCTCTGCGACCCCGCTTGCGGCACGGGGGGCTTTCTCCTGAACGCTCATGACTACGTGGTGCGGCACCAGGGCAAAGACCTCGATCCCGACGAGAAGAAGCACTTGAAGCGGGGCTTCGTGAAGGGCTGGGAACTCGTCCCGAACACTGCCCGGCTCTGCATCATGAACCTGATGCTCCACGGGATCGACGCCGACCCGTGCCCCATCGTCTCGGGCAAGGACAGCCTGGCGAGCCCTCCGGGCGACGGCGACCGCGTGAGCCTGCTGCTGACCAATCCACCATTCGGGAAGAAATCGACCATCGCCATCGTGAACGAAGAGGGCGACCTGGAGAAGGAGGACGAGTCTTACGAGCGGCCGGACTTCTGGACATCGACCAAGAACAAGCAGTTGAACTTCCTCCAGCACGTCAAGAGCCTGCTCAAGATCAACGGCCGCTGCGCAATCGTCGTTCCCGACAACGTGCTGTTCGAGGGCGGGGCGGGCGAGACCGTCCGGCGGAAGCTGCTGGAGCAAGCGGACGTTCACACCCTCCTGCGACTCCCCACCGGCATCTTCTACGCCCAAGGCGTCAAGGCAAACGTCCTCTTCTTCGACGCCAAGCCCGCCCGTGAGAAGCCGTGGACCGAGAAGCTGTGGGTCTTCGACTATCGCACGAACATTCACCACACCCTCAAGACGAAGCCGCTCAAACGTTCCGACCTCGACGAGTTCGTGACGTGCTACCACCCCGAGAACCGGCACGAGCGCAAGGCGACCTGGAGTGAGACCAACCCCGAGGGGCGCTGGCGCTGCTTCACTTACGAGGAACTTACCAAGCGGGACAAACTCAACCTCGACATTTTCTGGATCAAGGACAAGAGCCTGGAGGACGCCGACAGCCTCCCCGAGCCCGACGTGCTTGCCCAGGAGATCGCCGACGATCTCCAGACGGCCCTTGAGCTATTCGGGGCGATCGCGAACGAGTTGAGGGAATAACCCCGCCTTTTCATCGGGGGCCGAACGAAGGGGACTTTCTTAATTGATGTGGCAAGATGCCCAGTCTGCGGAAAGCCGGTTTGCCTGGATCGTGCAATTTACCAGAGCAATTAGGAATGCCCCCTTCGCGGCCTGCTGTCCCCTTCGCGCCCCGCACCTTCATAGAAACTTCATGTTGAATCCGATGATTATCCGGAGTGTTCTAGAGTATACTATTAATAGCAACCCGATACCCTCGCATCGACGCCTCTATGGACTCTGGGATGGTTGGTGTCTGCGTAGTCTGGCGACTCTAGCACAGCCAAAGTCCCGACATTTCGATCAGTGCCAGGTGAACCCCGATATGCCGTGATCGCTTAGGATAATATGAGTTGATCAGAAGTCCAGGCACTCCTGGGTCCGATCAGCGAGTCGGGGCGCATCACACATCCACGCAGAGGTAAGCAAGGCAAGAGGACATCGAGACGATCAGGGCAGGGTCAAAGTCAGACTTGTCGATTTCGAGCTGGAGGGTAGCAATGCTTCCATCCAAGAAAGTCTCCGTTGTTTCACCTCCGCGCTACGGACCAACCGGGAGTCGGTGATTCCA
>JBAUOX010001301.1:0-3140 GCA_049579985.1 Isosphaeraceae bacterium
GGCTCGAACATCGTCCAGCCACTCGGTCGGCACGCCGTAGCCCAGGAGAACGTCGTCTGCCATCCGCGCAAAAAGCGGCTTCCTTGCAGCCACCGGCTTCGGCATCTCCTTCTCTACGTAAACCGGGACGGTGATCTCTTGAACCGTCTCGCGGATCTCCACCAACTGCGCCGCGCCGGTCTTGGGGTGCGTTTGCAGCTTCCGTCGCTGGGCCCAGTCATAGGCCGGTATGTGATGGTCGACGTAGCAGAGCAAGAAACTGCCCGACGCCTTGTGGACGATGAGGCGAATATCGTGATTCACGTAGACCGACCAGAAGTTCTTGTCTTTCGCCCGTTCGACCTTGTGGAACTTCAGGCCGGGCCTCGACGGGTTGAGCTGCAAGTCGAAGGCGGTCGTCTTGACGGCCGTTTGCTCGTTCCCGGTCAGCCGGGCGAGGCTGGCGGTGAATGTATCGGCGATGCGGAATTCCATGGCTCTACACCTTGAACACCTTCATCACCTCGTCACCGAGATGGTTGATCACCTTCACGGCGATCCGGCCTGACACCGGTTTGTCGAATGGGCGGGATGTGTCGCTGTTGAGCGTTGCCCAGGCTTCGGCGTTGATCTCGGCTTTGAGCGTCGTCTTAAGCGAGCTGTAGGGGTCGTTCGCGCCGAGGAAGTAGGCGTGCCGGACGAAGAAGCTCTCCTCGTTGTAGTCAGTGTCGATAAACCAGCAGGCGATGCCGTCGGCGCCGTCGCTGCGGACCTCGCCGGTGTTGGGGTGAAAGACGTCCACGCCGTTGATCTTCACACGCACCCGGCCGTCTGGCTCGGGCAAGAGAACAATATCCGGCTCGCCGAAGATGACGAAGAGATTGCCTTTGCCGGTGTTCTTGAGGTCGCCGGCCATGTGCAGGTCGGCGTTCATGCGGGCCTTGAGCACGGGGAGGCGGCCGAGCTTGCTGAATTCGGTGGTATGCGCCTCGTAGTTGAAGGCGCAGGCCACCAGCACATCGAACCCCGCATCGCCGGCCTCGCGGGCGGCGGCAACCAGATCGACCCGCTGCACGGTGCCGAATTCCGGGCCGACGAAGATGGCGGCCCGTTTCTCTGTGCCCCCTTCCAGGTACCGACCTTCGGCGCAGACGAGGTCGCCGGGCCAGTGGGTGAGCCCGGTGAACGTGATCCTGTCTTCCTTGTGCGCCTGCTGTACGCCGGCGGTCTTGAGGTTCTCCAGCACCATCTGGTCGAAACCCATGCCGTCGGTCTTCTTCGCGGCGAACGGATCAAACAGCTCGTCATTTTCATCGACACCCAGCGTACGAGGCGGCGAGAGGCTCTCGACGGTGAACGGCCCGGCCACGCGGACTTTCTTCTTGTCTTCGTAGGGCTTGTCGTACAGGTACTCGAAATCGGCCTTGGCGGCGATGGAGGCGTCGATCTCCTTCTGCCTGGCGATGCGAGCCTGCCACCATTCGACATGCGCCTTCTTCGCGGGGTCGGGCCATTTGGTATCGGCCTCGCGGAGAATCTCCCACTCCTGCCAGGTCTTCTTGAGGGCAGTGTTCAGCGATTCTCGCAGCGGCTCCAGTTTCGCCTGCCACTTGTCCCAGATGACGTCGATCTCGGCGTTGTTGGCGATGGATTTGAGCGTGATGTGCGGCACACGTTCGTAGACGAAGCCGTGGCGGACGTTGCTGTGCACCGGCTGCGACGAGGGCGAGGTGCGGGTGATTTCGGCTTCCTTGAGCTGGCCTTCGCGGGAATCGGCCAGCAGGTAAAACGGATACCGTGCGCCCATGATGCGGGTACGGGCCAGTGCCAGCGCCACGCGCGATGTGTCAATCGTGATCCAGCGTCTGCCCCATTGCTCGGAGATCGTGGCAGTGGTACCGGAGCCGCAGGTCGGGTCGAGCACGAGATCGCCGGGGTCTGTGGTCATGAGGATACAGCGCTCAACCACTTTAGTATTAGTTTGAACCACATAAACTTTATCTTCAGTGAAAGAACCTGTACCTGTATCGATCCAAATATTGGAGAAAGGAATCACAGGAAAATCTTCAAGGTAGCGTACATATTGAATAGTTCCTTGAGACGTGATCAAGAAGCGATCCGCAAATCCCAAGCGGTTGAGCCCCGTGGAATCGGTTTTGAACGTACCCTTACCGGGGTTAAATTCCCGTCCGTGAAAAACAAAACGTCGCACGTCAGAATCGCCTGCTGGCCTCGAACTCGTTAAACTTGAAGATCGAAATATATGAGAATCCAATGGAATACGAGAAGAATCGGCTTTTTGTACTTGTGTTAGGCGCGAGGTTTGTCCTGATCCGTCACGAATGAGGGAGTAAACCTGTTCAGTTGAGGAACCAGCGGCCTTGTCTTGAAAACATGGTCGGTACTTGCAGCTTGCTTTATTGCGAGTAGCCCAGATGAGGTAATTCGAGGCGGCAGCAAGGTGCTCGTTAGCCCTCCCAGCGGTTGTCCGAAAGGCGATCTGCGAAATTACATTTTCTTCACCAAACACTTCATCCATCAACGCCCGGACTCGATGGACGTTTTCATCACCGATTTGCACGAAAATCGACCCCGACTCCGTGAGCAAGTCGCGAGCAACGGTCAAGCGGTCGCGCAGGTAGGTCAGGTAGCTGTGGATTCCGTCGCGCCAAGTGTCGCGGAAGGCTTTGACCTGTTCCGGCTCGCGGGTGATGTGGCCGGCGTTGCCGTCCTTCACGTCTCGGCTGGTGGTGGACCACTGGAAGTTGCTGTTGAACTTGATGCCGTACGGCGGGTCGAGGTAGACGCACTGCACCTTTCCACGCAGGCCCTCGCGCTCGGCCAGGCTGGCCATGACCTGGAGGGAGTCGCCGAGGATCATCCGGTTCGACCAGTTCTGGTCGTGCTGGTAGAAGTCGGTCTTGTCCGCCCCTGCCGGAATGCCGTTAAAGTCGGCAAACAGATCGTTCTGAACCCACTTGCCCTGCTTTTCCTGCTTATGCTTCAGCAGATCGTCAATCAGTACCTTGGGATGAACTTTCTCCTGGATGTGGAGCGGGGGCGCATGGACCACGAGGTCGCTCCAGTCCTGCTCATCCTTGCCGCGCCAAACGAGTTGCGGGTCGAGATCGCGGTTGCGGCGCTCGTAGGCAACAGGGACC
>JBAUOX010001302.1:0-1534 GCA_049579985.1 Isosphaeraceae bacterium
AACGCTCGCGGCAGCAGGCGGCCGAGGATCTGCTCTGGATCATCGAACGCTGCGCCAATTGTGCCGACATGATAGGCCGCTCGACCTACAAGGCCCTGATGGCGATCTTCAACCAGCAGTGCGTGGTGAGCGAAGGCAAGGTCGTGGTGAAGACCGAGACCGACGGATCGCAAGGGGCCACCACTACTGGCACCCGGAATCGTGGGTAGGTCCTTTCGGCTTCTCTCCTTGTCCCTTCTTGCTAGTCCCCGGCCAGCGTGCGAAACTTGATGTTTGCCATCGTGGGCCAATCTGGGCCGGTTTGCAGAGCCCCAATGGTATGGCCGAACAATCATTCAGAATAAAGACTTGGGGCTACGTCCTTGAAGACGATCTTCGAGACTTGCGTGCCTCGGGATGAGGTGCTGAAGGGCGAGTTGCGGGAGCAGCAATTCGCCGCCTCGCTTACCAAGGTCTTGCGAGGCGAGGCTGACGAAGTTTACGGAGATCCGCCCAAGTTCTTTGCGAACACGTATCCCACAGGCGGGCTGAAATCGCTGTTGCGGGAAACCCTGGGCAGGTTGAGCGGGGTCAAGCTCTCGAACGCCCCGATCATCCGGCTCGAAACCAGCTTCGGCGGCGGCAAGACGCACAACTTAATCGCTGTGCTGCACCTCTGCCGAGGCGGCATCGAGTTGAGATTCATCAGCAGGTTCGTGTCCCCCGAACTCCTGCCCGGACAACCGGTCAAGAAGATCGCCGGGATTGTCGGTCCCGACATGGACGTGGCCAACGGGATCGATCACGGCGGGCTAAGGACGTTCACGATCTGGGGTGAAATCGCTTACCAGATCGCCGGGCAGGCGGGGTATGAGATCGTTCGCAAGAGCGACGAGCAACGCACGTCACCTGGCACCCAGGTCTGGGAAAAGCTGATCGGCGACGAGCCCGCCCTGATCATGATCGACGAGATCGCCGCCTACCTGCGGGCGGCAAAGGGCACCACGGTGGGCGCCACCAGTCTGGCGAAGCAGACGGTCGCCTTCCTGATGTCGCTCATCAAGTTCGTGGCCGAAAGCCAGCGGGCAGTCCTGGTCTACACGCTCACCGACTCGTCCGACGCCTTCGGCAAGGAGACTGACGAACTGCGGGAGGAGCTTGCCGAGGCTCGTAGCGTGTCGTCCCGCCAGGAGCACATCCTGACGCCCACCGCCGAGAATGAGATCAGTGCCATCGTCGGTCACCGGATGTTCGCCAGCCTGGACCACGGGGCAGCCGAACAAGTCGGCGAAGAGTACGTCCGCTACTTCGCCAAGATGATCGAGCAGGGAGCCGACCTCCCCCAGCGAGCGACCCGCTCCGAGTACCAGGCCGAGATTGTTCAGGACTACCCGTTTCATCCTGAGTTGCTCACCACCCTCAACCGCAAAACATCGACGATCCCCAACTTCCAGAAGACTCGGGGCGTCCTGCGGCTGCTGGCCCAGACCATCCGTGACCTCTGGGAAACACGCCCCAAGGACTGCTACTTGATCGGCCCGAACCAACTGAACCT
>JBAUOX010001303.1:0-6618 GCA_049579985.1 Isosphaeraceae bacterium
CCACCTGATGCTCAACCGGCTTGCGCCAAAAGAAACGGATGCCGAGTTCCACTATCGTAAGGCGGCATAAACCCACTTGTGGGACAGACACTTAGCGGTCCTCTCCATCGAGCATTCCCCGTTTGTGGGATCTGCGTAGATGGGAAAATACAGGTTGGGCCTAGCCGAACGCGTATCAGCCCCGCCACGCTTTCTTAGGTCTCTCCATTGGAATTTGAGCCCCGACTCATCCGCCTGCTTGTACTCGGCAAGTTGTTTGCTAGTAAGTGGAAGTCCGAGTGATTCAAAGTCATTTTGAGCGTACATTAAAACGTATTCGTGTGCTGTAGCTAAATGCTTTCGGTCGTTGCGTCCTTTAAGGTTGTTGACGACAGAGATCATGCCAACAAAACACTCTTCACCAAAGACCTCATTCATCAAGGCCCGAAGATTATGTGCTTCCTTGTCATCGCATGAAACAAAGATAACGCCATCGTCACGCAGCAGATTTCTAGCAAGTTTCAACCGCGGATACATCATGTTCAGCCAGTCAGTATGGAATCGGCCGGAGGCCTCCGTGTTGGAACTGAGCTTGCGTCCCTCGCCATCCACCTGGCTCGTGAGCTCGAGGTAATTCTTGATGTTGTCCTGAAAGTTGTCGGGATAGACGAAGTCCTTGCCGGTGTTATACGGCGGATCGATGTAGATCAGCTTGGCCTTGCCGGCGTAGCTCTTCTGCAAGAGCTTGAGCACTTCGAGATTGTCGCCTTCGATCATGAGGTTCTGGGTGGTATCCCAGTCGACGCTCTCCTCCGGGCAAGGGCGAAGTGTGCCGGTGGAGGGCGTCAGCGCGATCTGGCGGGCGCGGCGCTTGCCGTGCCAGTTGAGGCCGTACTTCTCCTCACGCTCATCGACCGTACCGCCGAGAAGTCCCTTGAGTACCTCGAAATCGATTTTGCCCTCGGTGAAGGCTTCGGGGAACAGCGACTTGAGCTGCTCGATGTTCGCGCCCACAACATCGGCGCTCTTCGACTCGGGATCGTGGAGGGTGATTGTTTTCATGAGAATCAGTACCTAGAGATTTTTCGCGGCCAAGGCAAGCTCGCCGTCGAGGCGGCGAATCGCGAGGTTGAACTCCACGCGACGGTTGATCTGCGTCTCTTTTTCAGCCCGCGCTCGAAGGCTCGTGATTTCCCTCTGAATCCGGTCATATTCGACCAGAGCGGCTCGGCGGTCGGCGGCGACATCCGAGGTCGGGGCGAGGACGAACCGGCCAGTCAGTCGCGCGGCTTGCAGCGCCTCCACACGTTCGACCCAGCCCTGGTAGACTGCGCACAAGTGTACTCTAGGCTGGGCTGCCAGGGGAAGACTCTCGAAGAAGCACCTATCGGGGTGGTCAGATATGATCGTCGGTTGCGTGCTGATCGGCGGCGACGCGATCACATCACCGTCCAGGACGGTTGCACCGACTTCATTCTGGGAAACACGTTTATGAGCGAGCGAGAGGCTGACCTCATCGCCTTGCGAGGTCACGAGCACGACGGGATACGGAATGGCGCGGTGGATCAGCTCGGTGAGGCGACGCGCGCTGGCTGTGGGGCGCAACGCCACGGTGAGCACCGCGATTTCCAGATACTCACGAGCCTGATCCCGGTATTCGGCAACGCCAATGTTGCTGGGCTTGAGGGCGGCAAGCCACAGGAGCTCGTCGATCCCTTCCATGATCTGCCGCCTGTCGGCGGCGGAGGGATCACTTTGCTCCACGAGCATCTTCTTCGGCACGCGCTCGTCGACGCGGGCCTCGGGGGGCAGTGCCAGGGCAGCGATGATCGCTCTTGCGCTCATCCCGCCTCCGCCTCGGGGAGAACCACGAGGAATGCCACGACCTCGAAATCGTTGATGCCCTGAAACTCACCTTTTTTCGCGTGCGTGCCTCCCGGCGTGAAGAGGCTGGCGACAGCGCGTTCCTGCTTCTTACCCAGAATGGACGCGATGGCGGCCCCGAGCCGCTTCTGGGTCTCGCCCATGTTCTCACCGTCGCGCGTGGCCCGGTCGAATCGGGCGCAGGCCTCAGCGTCGGGCAAGTCCCGGCCGCTGCAGAGCTTTTTCAGGCGGTCGAGAACTTGCTTGACCTGGGTGAACGAGAGCAAGACTCTGCCGTCTTCACCAACATGAACCAGGTAGTGCGGGGCCAGTGGGTATCCCGGCTCGACGGCCGTACGCGCCGATTCGCCTTCAGCTCGGAGACAGAAGATCACGCCCGGTGGAATCGCCGAGTCACACGCGCCGGTCGTGGTGGTGACGGCGAAGGTACCCAAGGGCAGGTTCTTGAGCCGCTCCGCGTGGTCTTTGAGGAAACCGGCCAGGTCGATCCGGAAATCGTTGAGCGTGAGATCGGCGATGGAGACGCCGCTGGACAGGTCTTCAAGGTCAATGACCGCGTCCTGGAGCTTCAGCAGTTGCTTGCGGCGGTACTCCAGGTCGTTCATCTGGTTGCCCGACTGCTGCTCGATGATGTTTTCCTCGCCTGTCGCCGAGATGTCGAGAAGCACCATGCGACCGCTGACGCGCTGCTCGAGGTTGATGTATTCTTCGAGCTCGATGTTCGGCCAGAAGTTGACGAGCTGGATCTGCTCGTTGGGTGAGCCGATGCGGTCGATCCGGCCGAACCGCTGGATGATGCGGACGGGGTTCCAGTGGATGTCGTAATTAACCAGGTAGTCGCAGTCTTGCAGGTTTTGGCCTTCGGAGATGCAATCCGTGGCGATGAGCAGGTCGATCTCGCCTTCGGCGGCCAGGTCCGCCGGGCGTTCCTTGGAGCGAGGCGAGAACGCGGTAAGGATGCTCACCAGGTCGCGACGAAGGTCCGGGAGAGTCGTCTGGTTCCTGCCGGCTCCGGTCACCAGCGCCGCATGAAGCTTCAAGTGCTCGAGGGCCCACGGGGCAAGCTGCTTGTAAAGATACTGAGCGGTATCGGCAAAGGCCGTGAAGACGATGACCTTACGATTGCCCGGGTTCAGAGGGGCTCGGATCTTGTTCTCGATGAGCTGACGAAGAGCCTCCAGCTTGGCGTCGCGGCCCGCGTCAACTTGACGAGCCGCCGAGCAGAGTGTGGCCAGACGATTCCGGTCCTCGATCAGGTCCTGGCGCCATCGGACGAGGTCGACGTCGCGCAACAGTACCTTGACCTTGGTGCCAACGAGCAGACTCTCGAAAGCCGGATCATCGACGTCGATGTCCTCGATGTCGATCTGTTCGACGGCCTCGACATGGGATTCGACCTTCCTCAGAATCGCCTCGACGTCGGCGAGCTGGCGCTCGATTGTCAGCGCGAAGGAGGGAACTGCGCTCTCCATTCGCTTCAGGACGTTGACGCGCAAGAGGTGAACGAGGCTTTCCTCGCGGTCGGCTTGCCGGAAGAAGCCTTCTCCGCCGCGGATCCGGGTGCTGTATTTCTGGTCATAGGCAGCCTGCTTGTGCGGGAGCACATAACGCAGCAGGGCATAGGGGCTCAGGTTCAGCCGGCGAATCTCGGTGTTGATCTCGCGAATCGAGCGGAACTCGCCGGAGCGGTCCACGTCGGACTTGATGTTGATGGGCTTGAGCCGCTCGGGGAATCGCCCGGTTTCCGCCGTGCCGTAGTACTTCTCGATGTGCTTCCGGGAGCGGGCGATCGTGAGCAGGTCAAGCAGTTTGAAGTAGTCGAAGCCGAGCATGTCCATCAATTGGGCTGGCGTCCGCTCCTCCTCCTCTTTTCCAAGCCAACGGTTGAACTGGATCTGTGCCTGGCGAACGGTGAATTCGATGCTGGGGATCCCGTGGTCGGCGAGCGCCGTCTCGTCGCCCTCGGTCACGAAGGCGATCTGGTTTTTCAGGTCGGCGAGCCGGTTGTTCACCGGCGTGGCCGAGAGCATGAGCACGCGCGTTTTCACCCCTTGCTGGATGATCCGCCGCATCAGGCGGTCGTACCGCGTCTCGCCGTCTTTCCGGGGCGTCTTTTTGTTCCGGAAGTTATGCGATTCGTCGATGACGACAAGATCGTAGTTACCCCAGTTGACGTGCGCGAGGTCGATATCGCCGGAGATTCCTCCATCACGCGAGAGGTCCGTATGGTTGAGGACGTCGTAGTTAAGGCGGTCCGCAGCGAGGATATTCCGACGGTCGTTGGACCTGTACAGTGTCCAGTTTTCCCTGAGTCGCTTCGGGCAGAGGACGAGAACGCGGTCATTCCGCAGCTCGTAGTACTTGATGATGGCAAGAGCCTCGAAGGTTTTTCCAAGGCCCACGCTATCGGCGATGATGCATCCTCCGTGGCGCTCCAGCTTGTCGATGGCTCCCACGGCCCCGTCCCGCTGGAACTTGAAAAGCTTCCTCCAGACGATGGTGTTCCGAATGCCTGTTGCTGACTTGACGATCTTGTCCTCGTCGAGCTCGTCCCCGAGATTCTTGAAGAGGTGAAAGAGCGTCAAGTAGTAGATGAGGGAGGGCTCTTTGTGCTCGAATAACTGAGCAAGACGAGCAAGGAGCGAGCGCTTCGCCTCGGGCGAAGCCGGCAGGCCATTCCAGAGAGCGGTGAACCAAGAGCCGAGAAGTGAGCATTCCTCGGGACTCTCGGAAGACTGAATCAGGCTGAACTGATTCCCTGGCGTGATTCCAAGGCCTTCCGTTGTGAAGGCGCAGTTGCCGTTGATGACCCGGGTGAGTGAGCAATCGAGACGCCCCGTGATCAGGGTGGACTGGGGCATGATACCGGGAAGAGTCCGGACCTCGGCGAGCGTTTCGACCCACTGATGGCATTGCCTGGCCAGCCAGCGGCCCTGGAGGCGATTTCTGAACGGTCGGTCGGATGATGAGCCGAGCAGGGAGAGATCGCCCGCATTATCATCAGGAAGAACGATGCGGCACTTCGCAATCTTTCCAAGAAGCTCTCGCAACTCGCCATACGCGAATGTCGAGAAGGCTGGGGACGCCACATCGAGAGTTGATAGAGCGGCGAGCGAGCTTCGCAGAGCGTCGACCACTCGGTCGTCACCGCTGTTCTTGATGAGCTTCATGCTGAGATCCGCTCAATTTCATCGAGCGATGCTCGGTCTTCAGTCCGGTCGTAGAGCTTCCTCGTTCTCGACCCCTCGAGCTCCGCGATGGATCGGGCCTTTTCAGGCATCCCACCGTTTTCGTGGAATTCATTATGTGCCCCGAAACGGCTTGTGTCGATCGGTTCGTGAATCTTCCGCACCCATCTACCTGGGGGGAAACGGCAAAATGCCCGGGTCTGAGATGGCTCAATCACCCGTTGACGTGGCAGAAAGGTTTGGCCAGGCACTCAAAATTGGGAAAGACCAGGGATCTGAGGTATCTGTCGACGTCTTGGGGACGCCATTAAAAGAGCAAGTTGGCATCCCAGGCCCCCTATTTATCCCGGACCAAGGTGCGTGGCCATTTCTATTTCTACGGCCGCCCCATCGATGGCAACGACGACGGCGTGCCCGGCGGCAATTACGTGGCGATCGTGACCAAGCACGGCGTGACCACGAGCGCCGTGGCCGCGCCGGAAACCATAAAGGCCAAGGCGGTCGACGTCCTTCTCGACCGAGGTGAACTCGAGGGCCTGTCGAGGAACAGACATAGACCGGCCCGCCTTCACTGAGTATTCGTTGGCGTGGCCAAGGCTCCCTGGATCACGTGTTGAACGACCATGTAAGCCTTGCTTCCCAAAACCCAACCTTGAGGAGTCTGCGTCCATGAATCAGCATCTTCTACTGAACGGACACGTGACTTACACCGCGATCAATCTCCGCGGGGACCCTACTGTAAACTCTGCCGCGAGGCATGCCCGAGTAGGGTGCAGAATCAAGCCCGGCCACCCAATCCCCGCGCCCATTCACCCAGGCGGCGCTCCCAGGCCAATCTGCGCGTCGAGTCCTCGACGACCAGCCAGCGGCGGACGTCCTCCGCGCGGATCGGCAGGAACCGGCTGGACTCGACCGAGGCGTAGGACCCATCGGCCTGAAGTTGCTCGATGACTAGCACCTCACCGTCGAACTGCCAGACCTCGACCACGCCGAGCGCCGCGTAGATCGATGGCCGGTCGACTTTGGGAGGCGACAAGTCGATCTCGATCGCCAGGTCGGGGTTGGGAAAGTCGGCCGGGTCATTCGACTTGCGGGCGAAGGCATCCCGCGCGACTCGCAGCCTTTCGGCGTCGAAGTAATACGACAGATCGGCCTGGAGGCCTCGTTCCGACTCCGCTGTGTCCCACGTCGTCTCGCCCACGTTTTCACGGTCGATATCCAGGGCCAGCGTCACCGCGGACACGATTTGACCAAGCAACTCCTTGTACCGCTCGTGGATGTGACCGGTGGTCATGAGCTCCAGGTCCCTCCCATCATAGGCCAGGCGGATGTGTTGGCCCTCGCCGATCGCCTCGGACAGGCACTCGTAGACATGCCGGCCCACCCCCCGGATGACGATCCGCTGATCGCCCAGGACAGGGCCGGCTCCCCCGGGCGACGAAGGCGCGGTCTGGGATCGGGGACGACTCGTGATTGCGGACATCGGGTTGCTCCCTTACTCAATGCCTCTCGGCTACCCAGCCGCCTTTTCAGGGATGGGACCCGCCGATATCTCCTTTTCTATCAC
>JBAUOX010001304.1:0-1979 GCA_049579985.1 Isosphaeraceae bacterium
CCCCTAAGCCGCTTGCATCAAGCGTTTACGTGCGTGTCCCCGAGGCTCGCTACCCTCACAAATGGTCGATATCAGTGGCGTCCCTTTTTATTTACTCGTCATCATGACCGCTCTGGCGGCCTTCTTCGCCCTGATCCCCATGGCCCTGGCCACGGCCACGGCCCGCGGCAGCGAGGCGAACGCGCCTCTCGGTCGCGCGGTCATCGGCGGCATCCTGGCCGGCCTGGTTACCACTCTGTTCGGTGTCCCATCGCTCTACGCCTTGGTCGTGCGAGACGCCGCAGCCGAAATCAGGACGCGGACCGGACCCGGGTAAGACGTGTCCGGTTTCATTCCAGAGAGGGTCTCCTCCCAGGGGGGGCTCTGGTCAAGTCTCCGCTGTAGTCGGTCTTGTCGATCTTTGCCTGGTCGGCTTATTGTCGATACAGAGCAGAGGGTTCGGCCGTTCACGCGTCTTCGAGAGGGGAGCAGATCATGAGCGTTTACACCCGGGAAGAAGTTGAAGCAAAGATCGTCGACGAGAACCTGGAAGGGTGGTACTTCGACGAGGATGGCGGCTGGCTGCGCCGCAAGTACAGTACCGACGGCTGGCCGACCACGCTCATGCTCGTGAGCGCCATCGGATACCTCTGCGAAGCGGCCTGGCACCACGCCGACCTGTCGGTAACCTGGGGTGAGGTCTGGGTCAAGCTCAAGACGCATTCGGAAGGCGGCATCACCGACAAGGACTTCGCCCTGGCCAGGAAGATCGAGGAAGTCGTGCTCTGGAGGCCAGAGCCGGGCGGCGCGCTCGAAGGAACGCCGAACGAGTTTGTCCATTCGAAAAAGTAATTCATCATGTCATTTGCCGATTCACGACCTCCCAGATCGATCCTTTCGCCGAGCGCAGCTCGAGTGACCAGGCCACCGCGGCGAACTCGCCCCCGGCCAGGGCATCGGCGAGCAGGGCCGATCCCTGGGCGGCAGGCTTGACCCAGGCGCCGGGCAGCGAGGGAAGGGCAGCGAGCTGACCAAACGGTGACAGGGCTTCGCCCGTGAGCCTGGCCACATCCGGCCGGTTCGATCCCGCACCGGAGAGGTAAATCCTCTCGAACGGCGTGACAGCTCGCAAGCCGGCGAGGTGCCTGGCGAGCGATTCGCGGAAAGCGTCCGGACCGAGCGGGCCAAGGTCCTCCAGACCGCCTCGAAACAAGTCTTGCTTGGAGAATGGGCACCTCCAGTAGGCGACTTCGCCGTCCCAGGCGCCTCGGGATCGCAGCCCGATTGGCCCGTTCGTTCCGGCCGACGTATCGACCAGTCGGCCGTCCTGCACGACCATCATCGCCGTGAAGGCCGAACCAATCTCGACGACCGCGAACGTCGATCGGTCAAAGCCGCCGTGTGCCCGGGCATCGAACCAGAGGGCCAGGGCCGCGACCGCGACCTTGTCGGCGGTGCCGAGATCCACCGAGTTCGCCTTGCGATGGGGTGGAATCGTCGGCAGGTGGAACCCTCCGGGCAGGAAAACGACTGGCAAGCCGGTCTGAACCACTGTGCGAAGCCAGGAACGAAGGCCGAGCAACCCGGCCGCTTCACCTCGCTGATCGGGCCGGACCAGGGACATCTGGTCGATCTGGTCTTCCGTCAGGCAGTTCCCCGGCACCAGCGGTAGACCGTAGCCGGATGGTCCGGCGACCAGGGTGACGGGAGTCCAGCCGTCAAGGAGCGTCGCGAGCACCCCGGGCCTCTCACGCAACTCCTCCGGCCCGAACCGGTGCTGGTCGACGACCTGGCCGTCCTCCAGCAACAGCAGATCGAGGCTCGAGGTTCCAGGATCGGTACCGACGACGCGAAGCACGCCCTGATCCTCATCGAACAGAAACCGGCATGAGGATATGGGTGTAACTACTGGGTTGGCGTCACCCAGCTTTCCGTATTTTGCCGTAGAGCCGTTGGTCTTCCTGCGTCACGTGGAAGTTCCAGAAGGCATTCCACTCGCC
>JBAUOX010001305.1:0-8693 GCA_049579985.1 Isosphaeraceae bacterium
AGAGAATCATCGGGGCTGCGATCGAGGTTCATCGGGCGCTTGGACCTGGGTTGCTCGAATCGACCTATCACGCGTGCCTCGCCCACGAATTGAGGCAGCAAGGGCTCGAGGTGGAAAGAGAGAAGGAATTGCCCGTGGTTTACAAGGGGGTGACTCTCGATTGCGGTTACAGGATTGACCTGCTGGTCGAACACACCGTGATTGTCGAGTTGAAGGCCGTGCAGGAACTGACTGCGATCCATGAGGCACAGATTCTCTCATACCTCAAGCTCTCCGGCTGCCCGGTTGGTCTCCTGATCAATTTCAACGTCCGGCAGTTGACCGAGGGGATCAAACGATTCCGGATCTGAATGGAATTCTCTCCGTGATCTCTCGGGGGTAACTCCCATCCGAAGGATGGGGTCGCTCTGTGGTTAGAGGCGTTTGTATTTCGGATTCGCTTCGATGGCCCACACTACGTCTTCCGCCGGTTTCTTAGCCATTTGTCGTCTCATTGTTTATAAGAACCGTGGGACGTATTCACGGGGGAGTCATGACATGGTACGCCGACCCTGGATATCCTGGCTGGGCCTATCCTGCCTTGTTGTGGGTGGCTGGTACCTCGGCGCTCCATCGGCATCGCGACGGGCCAGGGGCGATGAACCGAACAAGGCCCGGAAGTACGCACTGCTGGTGGGCGTGCGCGAGTACAAGACGCCGGCCCTGCGCAGCTTGAAATACTCGGAGCGCGACATTGAGGACCTGGCGAAAGTGCTGCTTGACGCCGGCTTTCCCGAGGCCAACCTCCGGATCTTGACCCAGGAGCGGGCCGCCCGCGGGTTGCGGCACCTGCCGACCTCGGACAACATCCGCACCGAGCTGGACCGGATGCTCAAGCTGGTCGAGCTTGCCGATGATCCGGCGGCGACGGTGGTCGTCGCTCTGGCCGGGCACGGCATCATGGACCCGAAGGCGGAGAGGAGCTTCTTCTGCCCGGCCGACACCGCGGCGGTGAACCTCTCGCCTGATGACCCCGCGCTCATCGACCTGGGGGCCCTTTACGACCAGCTCAAGGCCTCTCCCGCCGGTTTCAAGTTGATGCTGGTCGATGCTTGCCGCAACGACCCGCTGAGCCCGAGACGGTCCATCCGCCCCATTGCCGAGCTGGTCAGCGTGACCCGCCCGTTCAAGAAGCGCCCACCGGGAGGGGTGGCGGCGCTCTTCAGTTGCTCGGAAGGTCAAGTCGCCTACGAGGACGACGACCTCAAGCACGGAGTCTTCTTCCATTTCGTGATCGAGGGGCTGAAGGGCAAGGCCGACGAGGAGTCGGGCAACCGCGACGGCAAGGTGACCCTGGGCGAGCTGGCCAGCTACACCAGCACGGAGGTCTACAAGTTCGTCGATCGCACCCGCAACGACGAGCAGCTCCCCGAGTACCTGTTCAAGGCCAACTCGATCAACCTTGTGGACCTGGGAGGCAAGCAATCCCGTTCCGTCACCAACTCCCTGGGCATGAACTTCACCTTGATCAAGGCCGGAGAGTTCTTGATGGGCTCGCCCGACACCGACAAGGACGCCTTCGACGATGAGAAGCCCCAGCACCGAGTGCGGATCACCCGGCCGTTTTACCTCGGGGTGCATGAGGTCACCCGCGGCCAGTTCCGCCGGTTCGTGGACGACTCGGGATACCAGACCGACGCCGAAAAGGGCGGCAAGGAGGGATGGGGGTGGAACGAGACCGTCAACAATTTCAGGCAAAACCCTCACTACACCTGGCGTGACCCCGGGTTTGAGCAGACGGACGAGCACCCGGTGGTCAACGTGAGCTGGAACGACGCCGTGGCCTTCGCCGAGTGGCTGGGCAAGAAGGAGGGCAAGACCTACCGGCTGCCCACCGAGGCCGAGTGGGAATATGCCTGCCGTGCCGGCACGACCACGCGGTATTTCCGCGGCGACGACGCGGAGGCCCTGGCCGAGGTCGGGAACACCGCGGATGCGACGGCCCGGGAAAAGTATCCCGATTGGAACGCTATCGCGGCGCGCGATGGGTTCGTCTATACTGCCCCCGTCGGCCGCTATCGCCCCAACGCCTGGGGCCTGCATGATATGCATGGTAATGTCTGGGAGTGGTGCTGGGACTGGTATGGAAAGGACTTCTACAAGGCCTCACGTGTCGACGATCCCGCCGGCCCCCTCGAGGCCGCGAGCCGGGTGTTCCGGGGCGGGAGCTGGCGCAGCAAACCGCGCAACTGCCGGTCGGCGAACCGTGGCAGGCTCACGCCCCGCATCCGGGGCGACTCCCTGGGCTTCCGTCTGGCCCTAGTTCAGTAAGGGAACAAGCACGCTCAAGGCAGGAATGAGAAAAAGGTAAAGCGGAGCCTGAAGCGAAGGTGAGGGGGGGGCGAAGGCCCGACGCCCAGCTTCTCACGTTCGAGGGGGAACACGCGCCCGCCAGTTGGTGCGCAACCATGAGCCAGTTCTGGCCCTTCCCCAGGAGCCATCACCTGGGAGACGTAGAACGGAATTCATTCCGTTTCTCCCCCGCCGATCGATTGGCTCGCTCAAACGGAACCAACGGAACGGAAAAACGGAATGAATTCCGTTCTACCAAGACGCAAGTTCCAACCCTCGACCCGAGGTCCAGGGTCCTCAGGCCAGTGCCTTCGCTCGATCGCGAAGCGCTTCGATCAGCTTGTTGATCGTGGCGTCGGCGTCGTCGCGTACCTTCACCGCGCTTGCTCCGCCCTCGAGCGCTGCCAGGTGGGCATCGAGCTTGGCGGCCCAGGCGCGGCATTTCTCGACCAGCCAGGCGCGGTCCCGGGCCGAAAGCGGCTTGTGCGGCGAGAGGATGAGCACGGAACAGCCCTGGCGGAACTCGCCGATCCGCCGGGCCAGGGCGATCGGGTGGTCGGGCCGTTTCTTGAACCACTCGCCGGCGGCATCGGCAAGTCGATCGAGGTAGACGCCCGGAGGCAAGTCGTCGGCCAGTGCGCCCGAGCGGTTCCAGCCCCAGCCGGAGGCCGCGACGGCGGTCGCTCCCTGGTCGCCCCCGCGCCGCCGCTCGACCAGGAAGACTCCGACTCCCAGCACAATGGCCGCCGCCGCGGCGAAGGTCGCGATCCAGCGGGCCAGAGGAACGACCCGGCGCGAGGGAGAGGCGACAGGGGGAACGGCAGCTCGGGAGGTCTGCTGAAGCGGGTCGCTCAACCGATTCCAAACGCGCTCCATGTCGTCTTGTTTGCCGGCGGCCTCGGCCGCGCCGTTCAGCCAGCAGGGTCCGCCCTCCGTGAGGATCAGCTCTTGCAGCTCGAGCAGGAGGCGCGGGTTGCGGAGCAAGCTCTTCAGGCCTTCAGCCGGCAACGACGCCAGGCCGCGCGACAGCACAGCGTCGCGCCGGTCCCGGAGGACGTCGGTCAGAGAGAGATTAGCCGGATGCTCGCCGTGCACGGCTTCCAGCTCGGCCACGAGCGCGGCGAGGTCCGTGTTCACGAGATGGCCCTCCAGCCAGCCGGGCAGCAGTGCCGGGTCGTCGGGGATTTCCAGCGCGACGAGCTTCATCCCAGCGCTCCCTCCACGCAGGTTTTGAGTTGTGCCTTTGCCTGATGGAACAACTTGTGGGCCTGCTCGGGACGGAGGCCAAGGCGGCCGCAGATGTCGGTGTAGGAATCACCGCCAAGACGCGCGCGAACCAGCGCGGCGAGCTCGCTCTTCAGTGCTTTGAGGCACCGCTCGAGTGCGTCCTTCCGATCCTGCTCCAGCCCGAGAGAGCAAGCCTGGTCGGGCCGGCCATCGACCAGGGTCCGGAGATCGCCCAGGTGCGCTGGCCGTTTCTTGCGGCCCAGGTCGATGATCGCGTTGCGGGCGATCTGGTGCAGCCAGGCGCGGAAGTTTCCCCCCTGGAACTGCGCAGGTAGGAAGGCCCACACCCGCTGCCAGATGTCCTGGTGCAGATCGTCGCGGTCGCTGGCGTGGACGCGCGACGAGAGAAAGGCCAGAAGCAGCGGAGCATGCCGGCGGTAGAGCAGTTCGAACGCATCTCTGGCCGCGCGAAAAGCCCGCTCCGACGCATCGCGGCGGGCAATCTCGGCGGCCAGCTCCTCATCGCTCCGGGCCGTCTCGTTCACGATGGCTGCCATGAGCTCAGAGTTTGCGAAACGAGAGCCCGGCAATCAAGAGGAAAGGTCTTCCGCCCCTCAGCAAGCACAGTCGACAACCACGGCCGGGCTCAACGGACTGACGGCAACGATCCCTCGAAGTGTGTTCTGGTGGATCATAGTCATGATGGTCTCCTTTTCTTGGAAGACTGCGGTCACTATTCGTCCCCACTCGCACTGGAGAACGAACCACACCGCGATTTCTTCCCAAGAAGCCACGCGATCCTCAGGAACGACAACCTGTGTTAGACTGGCCAGGGTATTGGTCCAGCTCGGGGTGGTGTGTGCGTTTGCGGTACTCAACCGTCGAAGATCGTGGTCCCGGTCCAGGCACCTCTGGCGAAGTCGGACGGGAAGGAGTGATCAGCGTGACGACAATGACCAGGCCAAGCCGTGTGATCATGGGTTCGGACGACGGTGAGACGCGGATCCGGGTTCCGGGCGTGAGATACCAGGTCTATGAGTCGTGGGTCCAGTCGCTTCCGGAAAGCACGCCGATCCGGATGGCCTATGACGGAAGGAGCATGGAGCTCATGGTCAAGGGCCGCAAGCACGACAATTACCGCGAGCTGCTGGGGGAGATCGTCCGGGCGATCACTCAGGAGCTGGCGATTCCCATGTCCTCGAACGGCGAGACGACCTGGATCCGGCCCGAGATCGAGCGGGGATTGGAGGCCGATCAGTCGTATTATTTTCTCCCCGAGAAACTGGCGGCGGCCAAGGCAGCCATGGCCCGGGGATCGAATGACGTCGCCGACTACCCCAACCCGGACCTGGCAATCGAGGTGGATATCTCGCCCTCGCAGGTGGACCGGCCCGAAATCTACGCCAAGCTCCAGGTCGCGGAACTCTGGCGGTTCGATGGCCAGACCCTGACGATCGAGAAGCTGGGCGATCACGGGCGGTATCTTCCGGTCGAGGCCAGTCGGTTTCTGAAGATCCGGGCCGAGGAGGTCACGCCCTGGCTGATCGACGAGGACAGCTCGGACGAGACGACATGGGCCAGGCGTTTGAGAGCCTGGGTGCGCGCCGAGCTGCTCCCTCGCGGCGCGTAGCGCCGACGAACCTCGCGTAGGCGTCAGCCACCAATCCGGCCCGCCGCCGGCTGGGCGGTGAACGTGGAGCGTAATGGTGGGCTGTTCGCGGGCAGCGGCGAGAATTGCGAATCGAGCTCGGACGGCCCCACCACCGTGAGCATGAAGTAAAAATGGCACATGCTTCCGGCCACCACGAACAGGTGGAAGAGCTCGTGCGCCTGGAAAACTCCCGGCCAGAGGACGGGCCCGCGCAGGAGGTTGAAAATGGCTCCGAGGCTGTAAAGCACGCCCCCGGCGACGATCGGAATCAGGGCACGGTGGGAAAGACGGCGGGCGACCTCGAAGTAGCAGAAGAGCGCGCCCCATCCCATCCCCAGGTAGAACCCCGTGTACAGCCAGGGCGGCAGGGTTTCGTACGTGAGGCGGATCGTGATGCCCAGCGCGGCCCAGAACCAGACCAGGCCAAGAACGCCTCGCCTCCAGTGCCGCCGGAGGAAGGTCCAGGCGATCGGGGTATAAGTGCCGGCGATCAACATGTAGATTCCGACATGGTCCAAAAGCTCAAATGGCTTGATCCGCTCACCAGGCAGCCGGACGCCGTGATAAAGCGTGCTGCACGCGGAGCAGAAGATCAGGCTCAACCCGTAGATCAAGAGACTGACCTGCTTCGCTCGGTCCCCATGGCCTCGCTGCCACAGCACGATGATTCCGGCGAGGGCAATCATCAGCCACAATCCATGGCTCCAGGTGTTGATCGGTTCGCGAGGGTTGAGAAGATTCATGCAAGCTCCAAGGAGTGAGTCTCGTCGGTCCAGTCCGAGGCTATATCATTCTACTACGCCTGAAAAAATGATGCCGCCAGGAGGACTAAATCGCTGGCACCCGGTACTCGCGGGAAGGGCGCCGGGCGAAGCGACGACTTCAGCACTTCGCCCCGCGCAGCAGCCGCAGGGAGTTGGCGATGACGACGAGAGTGGTGCCGACGTCGGCGGCGATGGCCATCCAGAGGTTGGCCAGGCCGCAGAGGGCCAGGATCAGGACAACGGCCTTGGTGAAGAGCGCCAGGGCAATGTTCTGGCGGATGCGGGCAAGCGTGGCGCGGCTGTGGCGAATCAGCCAGGGAAGGCGGCGGAGGTCGTCACCCATGAGGACGATGTCGGCGGTCTCGAGCGCGGCACCGCTGGAGATTCCGCCCAGGGCGATGCTCACGCAGGCAGCGGCCAGGGCCGGCGCGTCGTTGACGCCGTCGCCGACCATGCCGGTCGGGCCGTGGCGGGAGGATAGGTCTGAGATCGCCGTGACCTTGTCGGCCGGCAACAGCTCCGCGCGCTGCTCGCCGACGCCCAAGGCGCTGGCCACGGCCGAGGCCGTTCGGGCATTGTCGCCGGTGAGCATGATCGTCCGCAGGCCAAGGTCGTGCAGCTCGGTCAGGACCTGGGCCGCTTCGGGCCGCGGCTGGTCGGCCAGGCGAATCCAGCCCAGAGGTCCGGACTCCGCGGTGATCGCGACTGCCGTGCCGACCGCGTCCTCGGCCTTGTCCAGCTCGTCGTGAAAGGCCGGATGACAGAGGCCGGTCTCATCGATGTAGCGGTGGCTGCCGAGGTGATACTCGATCGCGTCGACGCGGCCCAGCGCGCCCTTGCCGGGGATCGCGCGGTAATCGTCCGCGACAGGCACATCCAGACGCAGGCCGCGGGCATGGCGGGCAATGGCCTTGCCCAGGACATGTCCCCCTCGATCTCCCAGGGCCGCCGCGATCCGCAGCACCTGGGCCTGATCGTCCTGGCCGGGAGCACAGACGACCTCGACCACGTCGGGCTGGCCCAGCGTCAGGGTTCCCGTCTTGTCGAAGGCCAGGGCGCGCAGCCGGCCGATCTCCTCGAGGAATGCTCCGCCCTTGATCAGCACTCCGCACCGCGCCGCCGCCGCCAGGCCGCTGACGACGGCCACGGGCGTGGCGATGACCAGGGCGCACGGGCAGGCGATGACCAGGATGACCAACCCCTTGTAAAACCAAGCGTGCCAGAGCGGCCAGGGGGGCATCGACCCGGCTCCCGCGGCGACCCAGATCAAGAGCGGCGGGACGACCATGACCAGGAGCGATAGGACCACCACGACGGGCGTGTAAATGGCCGCGAACCGGCTGATCCGCCGCTCGACGGCGGCCCGACCGGCCCGGGCCTCACGAACCTGGGCCACCATCCGCGATATCAAGGCGCCGCTCACCGGCCCGCAGGCTTCGATCTCGAGCGTGCCCTCGCCGCTGACCGTCCCCGCGTACACGGAATCGCCCGGTCCGCGCTCCACCGGCACCGATTCACCGGTGATCGTCTTCTGGTCCACACTGGAGCGGCCCTTGACCACATTGCCATCGATCGGGATCGTGTCGCCCGCGCGAACCAGAACGCGGTCGCCCGCCCGCACCTGGCCCGCCGGGATTCGCTGAATGGTTCCATCGGGCCTGATCCGTTCAGCGGTCTGGGGCGCGATCTCCAGAAGGTTGCGGATCGCCCGGCGGGCACGCTCCAGGCTCAGAGACTCGAGCGACTCGGAGAGGCCGAACAGGAAGGCCACGGTCGCCGCCTCGTCCCATTGCCGCAGCCCGAGCGCCCCCAGGATCGCCAGTCCCATGAGCACGTCGATATCGAGCCGGAAGCGCCTCAGGCTTCGAACGGCGCGGGGAACAAGCCAGACTCCCCCGCAACAGACCGCCAGCGCGAAGCAGCCCTGGGCCAGCCTCTGGCCACTGCCTTCTTCCAGGTCCGGCATCGGGCCCAGCCAGGCCGCGGCCAGGCCGATTCCCAGTGCCAGCCCGGAACTCACGGTCGAAACCCAGCGCCCATGCCGCGACCACCAGGACGTCAAAGCGGGACTCGCCGTTTCGGGCTGGCCCGCCAGGTCGGCCTGCATCCCAGCCCGCTCCCGGACCCGGCGCAGCAGCCCCTCGTGATCGATCACGCTGGTCTCGTAATCCACGGTCATCAAACCGTGAATCAGGTCGAAGCCCAGCCTCGTCACGCCCGGCGAACCTTCCAGCGCGGCGCGAAGGGTCTCAACTTCATTGGGGCAATCAAGCCCACGCACGCTCAGCGTGCACCGAGATTGGCTCATTATCTTTGCCTTGTCCGAGTTTGACGCTCGTCATTGAGAGCGCCGTCGGTCGCGACCTGAACGTACTGCGTGAGAACTCCGCAGGCTGGGCGACGATCTGCGTGATTTCCAATTACTGGGAATTATAGGGCCAACCGGGGATTGCGTGAACACGATCCACCCCGTTTTCGTGTGGAGGCACGCATGTGTGCCCTGCGGTTTTGGAGAGGATTTCCGGGCATTGAATGTTCGACCAGGCGTCTTGTTTGGAATGCGGATATCGAGTCTGATGAAAGGATCAAGGTCGTTCGGCCATCCGGCACTTGGGGCCGAGGGCGGGCCCAAATCGGTCGAGAGACGAGACGATGGAACAGGATCCGGCGTACCTGGTTCGCTATGGACTGATGGGTCATGTGGGACGGTTCCCGCTCGA
>JBAUOX010001306.1:0-2955 GCA_049579985.1 Isosphaeraceae bacterium
GTCGAACAGTCCCCGTTCATACCGGCCTCTTTTTCCGGGTCAAGGATGAGCCATCATCGCGCGTCGTCGCACCTTGGAATCAAGATCCAAACCATGCCGGCGTTGATGCTCGGTCACTCTCCGTCCACTCTCCAGCAACGCAATCGACGGGCGCGAGCCGATTGAACCGACGTCGTTCCCCGCACCGACGTGGGGACACTCGTCGTTCCGGCTGGCGCAGTGGCAGCCGCTTGACCGGTGCAGGCTCGCGCTGGTCTCCACAGCGACGGCCCACCGAGTAGGTCACAATCACATCGCCAGGCTCTCTTGAGCCTTGCTTGTCCCGGCGACCCTGATTCTCGACTCCGTCTGGTTGTACCTCGAAACCGCGATTCTCGAAGGCGTAATCCACGAAGTAGATCATGTCGTCGATTTTCGTGACCGCGCAGTCGTGACCGCTGATCATCAGTTGACTCGGCGAAACCAGAAGCTTGAGAAGGGTCTCGACATCGAAGACGGCCCTGTCCAGTTCCAGGTTGTGCCACTCGTCTTGGGACCAGCCCGAGCTCCGCTTCAGGAGAGCCAGGAGATCGACGAGGGCTTCGGTCGGCGATGACTGCGTGGCACTCAACTCGGAGAAGGCCCGGTGTCGAGCCAGGAACTTCCGCGCCGATTCGCCGCTGCCTTCCGACACGATAAGGATATTCCGGAGATCAGGTCTCATGCGGTGCCTACCTTCTGTGTTGAGTCCCTCGGAAATGAGACCCCAGCCGCACGCCCGTACGAGACTCGCGCAACTCCCCTGGGCGACGGGATCAGTGAACCTTTGTATAACATCCCCTTCGATCGCTCGGTGTTGGACTTGTAAGAGCAAGCCTGACGATGATCGCCCTTCATATTCCAGAGGATTGGTCGATGAGCTTGAGCCGATTGTACTGGCGTCGATCCATCGTCCGTTGCTCATGCCGGCGTCGTTCGGCCTGGCCCGACCGTGGCCGCTGACCGGGTTTCGAGCACCGCCGATCTCCAAACCGGCGGCCCACCGAATAGATGATGACCGTGTCGTCTTGCTCCTCACTCTCTTCAGACCCTTGAGGGTTCCAGCACACGAGTCCGGTCTGGTCGTCCTGCGTCATGTTATGCAAGAAGTAGATCAAATCACTCGTTTTCGTTATGACAGAGCTATAGCCGCAAATCCTCAGTCGATCCGACGAGACCAGGACTTTGAGAAGCGATTCGACTTCGAAGACGGCATGCGCGAGCTCCAGGCGATGCCGGTCGTCCATGGCAGAGGGCGAGGAACGCTTCAACAATCCCAGAAGTGCCAGGAGCCCTTCGGTTGGCGATTGGCCCTCAGCGTTGAGCTCCGGGAATGCCCGGTGGTGGGCCACGACCCTGCGCTGCGAGTTCCTCTCGTCCTCCACCTCGATCACGACATTTCGCAGATCCGGTCTCATAGCAGGCTCGCCTTCTGTTTGTCGGTGGGAAACGCGACACCGGAATCAACAACTCCGAGGACGCAGGAGGGGCAACGCCCTGCGCTTCAAGGTGCCTGGCGAGTCGAACCGAAGAGGGCCTCGCCAGGCTCTTCCTGGCGGTGTCCATGAGGCGAGCCGCTCGGCTCGCGGAGCGCAACGAGGACGTGAGTCACTTCGATCCGCTCCAGTCCCGCAAGAACTCTAGAACGCCGGAGTCCCGATGCAAGCTTTGGCCTTCGAATTCCTTCCCAGAGCTTGAATCTTCAGCCGTTCTTCGAGTTGCGAACCGACAAACGAGGCCGCCCGGCCTTCGGGCTACTGCCTGCGGATTGTGCGTCTCAGGCGTTTCGCCAGAGCGAGGCTCGGGCAAGTTCCAGGATCATGCTTCCTGAGAAGGCGCCGTAGAGTCTCGTGTTTTCTCTACTGATCTCTACCAGTCGCGGCCCAAGCTTTTCAGGCCATTGATACCCAGCTCGGCGCGCGGCATCGACGGCGGACGCCGACGATTCACCGAGGTAGTGCTCATCGAACAAGCTCTGCCGGTAGCTGGTTCGCGCAGGACCTCCTGTCCCGCCCGTCCTCCGCGACCGCAAGTCTCCCGGTCCCCGACTGTCGGCGCGTCACCTGGAGACCTCCGGTCAGCCGAACGGCGGGGTCTGAAGACCCTCGCCGAACGAAACCAATTCGCAACGACAGCAGTCGGGATCAAAGGGCGGTCAAGACCAACTTTGCAGCATGCCAGTACGAGGGTCGAGTACCATTCGAGAGCGGGCAGGCCGACGTCAGAAGGTGACAGGCCGCGAACCTTCATGACTACCTGACGAGAAAACAGGACTACCGCACGACAAGAATCAACACTCGGGTCGGCTCTTGAGCGTGGGGATCACGTCCTCGTCATCCCAGGCCTCAGTTTCGAAGGCGTGAAGTTCAAGGTCCTCTTCCTCCGATCTCTTCGTGGTGATCCCGGCCTTGCAGTGGAGCGCCTCGAGAAATTCCGCGGGAGTCCGGAGTCCGAACCGCTTTGGCACCTCGGGTAACAGAAGCCCGGAACGTCGCCCTTGGATGATCAAGAGTCCATGCCGGCCGAGAACGATCTCATCCGGCCTGATCCGCTTCAGCGGCGTGAGGGCGCTGATCCGGATGGTCAAGCTCGGCAGCTCGTCCTCGGTGACACATGGGAAGCGCGAATCGTCGGTCGCCGAGGAAATCGTCTGTCGGATCACGGATTCGATCAGCGGGCGGATCGGCCGGCATTCGCCACGACAGCCCCGCAGCTCGCCACTTTCGCGGAGGCGGAGGGTGACGAAGATTCCGCGGTGCTGGAGCAAGCACGGTGAGCTGGTTAGATACTCGGAGACAACACCGCCATATAGGAATTCATGGAGGGCTTTCCGGGCGACCTGAAGCGCGAACCGTCTTTCCTGTGGGCCGATAGGAAGCATCGGGCTTGCTCCCTTTTCTTGTGACGTTACCCCATGATCGTCAACACCGGCATACC
>JBAUOX010001307.1:0-2549 GCA_049579985.1 Isosphaeraceae bacterium
ACGAGCGGCAAGGCATCGGCGAAGGACAGCGTGCCGCAGGCGACCGCGGCGCCGAAGGCACCGATCGACATGCCGGCGACGGCGGCGGGTTGGACGTGTTCGGCCATCAGGGCCCGTGCCGTGGCGACGCCGGCGATCAGCAGCGCTTGCTGAACGACGGCAGTCGAGCGCAGGGCCTCGGCACTGTCGAGGGCATCGATGTCGAGGCCGAGGGCCTCGCTCGCCTCCTCGATTGTCCGCGTGACCTCGGGATGTTCCGGAAGCTGATGGAGCAGGCCCTCGACCTGGGCGCCTTGCCCCGGGAACAGGAAAGCGACCATCATGACAATCGGTCCAGGTACGTGTCCGCGCTCAACCTCCAGGGATCGGCCGTAAGACGAGGGCCTTCCGGCGTGCGCACGAGCACTTGCTCTGGCCTCGCGGCGAGGTCCGCGAGCGAGACGCCGCCACCCGGCGTCTCCAGCAGCACGTCGACCCGCGCCGGCGCCGCCGCTTCGGCCAGGGCGGCTCGCAGATCGACCGCCTCGTCCGGCCCGAGCCTCCGGTCCTGGCGGAGGATCAGATCGAGATCGCTCGACGGGGTCGCCGCCGCCACGCCGGTCGCGATCTCAAAGCCGATACTGCCGCCAGGCCCCCAGCGCTGACCTCGGCAGGCCAGGACCGTCGCGACACGGGCCAGCGCGGCCAGAGCCGGCACCGCATCCTTGCGTTCCCGCTCGATGACGTGAGGCGAAGCAGCCAGATCCTCGGGCGACAGCCGGTCGATAATCTCGGCGACCGCCAGAAAGGCGGCAAACCGTTGCTGTCGCGTCATGCCGCGAACGCCGACAGGCATCATGCCGTCACGGACAAGGCCGCGGCGGACGACCACCCAGGGGGTCCGTCTCAGCACCGGCTCGACCCACGACGGCACCGGCGCGTCCACCGTCAGCGCGACTGGCTCACGCAGCCGGGTCAGGTCATGGGTCGGGGCCGGACTGCCAGGCATCACGACGCGTTCCACGCGAGCCCCTGATCTCTCTGTTCGCCCGTAACGGTCCAGTGTTTGTGCACGAGTCGCTACTTTAGCCTCAGTGCGGCTGGTTGCAATCCCGGAAATCATTGTTCCGGGGATAACCGATCTCCGGCGGCCCCCAGACGTAGTAGGGCGGGTAGGGCGGCCAGCACACGCTGGGAAGCGGCTTGCGGCAGTAGTCGTCCGGGGCAGCGTGACACGGAAAACAATGCGGGTTCCACCAGTGCACCAGGCCGCCGCCGTACGGGTTCCAGCCACCGACCGGGTGCAGCCGCTGCAGGAAGCGCTGCGGGGGTGACTCACCATACGCGGCCTCTCCACCAAGCGCCCGACCGTACGTGATCAGTGTGAGCACGAATGCCCACATTGTAACCTGGCTTCTCATGCAGTGCTTTCTCCCTCCGCAGTATGGCCGTCATCACTCGCCGGTCTCCTCAGGCCCGCGACGCCGGAGTAACCTGCCGGCCCGGGGTCAAGGAACCGGCCGAGGCGCCGGTAACGGTTCTGGTAACGATTCCGGGCCGAGAGCGGCTGGCGCCTCCCTCGGCGCGCCTCGAGCATCACCGTGCTCGCTATCGGTACTCCGTTGCAACTGTTCTTTCTGGCAACGCAGCTCCCAGCCTCCGCCAAGGGCTCGATAAACGTTGACCAGGTTGAGAGCAATGTTGCCCGCGGCGACCGCCAGTTGGTCTTGCTGCTGGACCTGCGTGGTTTCCAGATTAAAAACTCTGTTGAAATCAATGATGCCGGTGCGGTACTGCTGCACCCCAAGCCGGGTGGCCGCCGTGGCCGCCGTGACGCTGCGGTCAAGGTCCTCGGCCTGCTCCCGAGATCTCAAGAAGCCCCGGAGCGGAGTCTGGACTTCCCGGCCGGCCGACAGGACCGTGTTCTGGTAGGTCGCAATCAACTCCTGCGTCTTGGCCACCTGCATGCGCACGTTGTTGCGGATCCGGCCGTAATTCAAGATGTTCCAACTGAAGCTGGGAAAGACGGCTCCGATGAAGCTCTTGGTCTCGAACAGCTTGGTCAGGTCCGCGGCATCCCAACCGATCAAGCCGTTGATGGCGATGGTGGGGTACAGGGCGGCCTCGGCCACTCCGATCTGAGCGGACTGGGCCGCCACCTTGCGCTCGGCGCTGCGGACGTCGGGGCGCCGGCGAAGTAAGTCCGCCGGAATGCCCGTGGCAACCCAGGCTGGAGTGTTCGGCATCGGGGCGCTGCCCAGAGCCGGCCCCGGTCCCAGCTCCGGCTCCAGCTCGCGAGGCGGGAAGCCCTCCAGGGTACAGACCGTGTCGTTGGCCTGCCCGAGCTGGATCCGCAGGGCGGGGATGGTCGAGCGGGTCTGCTCCAGGACGGTCCTTGCTTGCTCCACGTCGAGCCTGGTCGTCGTTCCAACCCGGAATTTCTCCTCGGTGAGGGCCAGGATACCCTCCTGGATTCGGACGTTGTCCAGTGCGATCTTGATCCGTTGCTGGGCGACTCGATATTGCACGTAGTTCGTGGCCACGTCCGCCAGCAGGGTCACCAGGGCTGC
>JBAUOX010001308.1:0-3479 GCA_049579985.1 Isosphaeraceae bacterium
CACGCTCCCGCAGGTCAACGAACAGTGTACATTAATCCATGACATCGCGGATTCCTGGCCGCTCCTGGGGAGGTTTGTCAGGCCGCACTCCAGAGGCGGTTCTTCATGCTCCCGGGAACCGAGCGGCCCTGGCGATTCCCTCCGCCAGGGCGTGATGAGCGGGGTCGGGCTCGATCAGAGCTTCCTGACGAGCTGCCACCAGCATCCCTTCCGGGCGCTATTGATGGGCGGAAAGACCTTTCGATAGGTCAGGGGGATTTGCGCTTCGCCATCGGTCGGCGGGGGATCGACGGTCCCATCGAGGTAACAGGCGAATTTGAAGTGACCCGAGATGGGGTTGGGAGTGCCCGTTTTGAACAGGGCACCGCGGCGAATTACAATCTTTCGCATGAGCAATGGTGCTCAGGGCGGCGTGGGGAACTGGACGCGGCCGCGATCTTTTTGGCCAGGCCGTGGGGTATGCTACAATTGCATAGTCGGCGGCGTTCCCGCTGGCGAGAAAAGCCGATCCGCGGGGAGCCTTGACGGGACGTTTCCGCGGAGCGGCTTGTTTCATTTCAGGAGGTCCTGCCGAAGGCCTCCTTGAGCTTCTTTGCGAGGGGCGGATCCAAACCCTGCTGGACGGTCAGGGCGAAGCGGATGGCCAGCTTCACGACATCGGGGCTGGCGGCGGCCAGATCGATCTCGATGCTTTGACGGGCCTCCACGGCGCTTGTGAGCAGTTCGTCCACGCGCACCTCGGGCTCGAGGAACCGGGCCAGCCGGAGGACCTCTGGGAACGGGGGCACAGGGCGGAGGCCTCGCTCGAGGTGCGATGCGCTGGTGATTCCCCAGCCCATCAGGTGGGCGAGCTTGCTGACGGGCATTTCCTTCATCCGCCGGCCGCGGCGAACGAGGTTTGCGAAGGTGGCGGCGGCCTCCGCAGGCGCAGTGGACATGGCGGGACTCCGGGTGCTGATGGTTCTGGGCTGTGATCTCCTTGGCAAGTCCTCCTCTCTTATCATGCGCCACAAAACCGCCAATGTTTGCGCCCTCGCGTTTTTTTTTTCGGCCGAAGCTTGGGTCCTGCGCTCTCTGCGGCGGAGGCTTCTTGCGTGCACTCATGACATCGACTGGTCCCGGGCCGTGCATGGGGACCTTTGCGGGGCTGAGTTCCAGGAGCGGTTTTTGATGCGACCCCGGGGTGAGACGGAGAGGCTTTTCAGGTCGCGATGTAGAGCTGTTCCGCCGATTTGAGCGTTTCCATCAGCGCGTTCCAACGGTTGACGTAGTCAAGCGCCTGGGAAGCAATGCCATCAAGGCGGGCCTCCCACCACGGCGGTGGCTTAGAGAGTTCGACACCCCTATCTTCGAGCCTTTTTTTTAGCCGCGCCAAAGCAGCGTCTTTTGCCTCGTCCTTGGACAACAGCCTCTCTCCCTGGCAGTACTCATGGGGCCAGAGAATATCGTTGAAAAGCCTGATATCGGCGCGCATGTCTTGCCACTCGTCGTGTCCCTCTCTGAAAACCAGCCTTGGGAATGGAGCGCGGTCTTTTATTGCAAACGCCAGAGCTATCGACTCCTTCGGGTCGACCCGGTATCGAACTAGCTCGCTCGGATTGGCGGCTATGTAGGCAAGCACTCCGAGGGCGGCCTCCTCGCGGTAAGCGAATCGCTTCTGTTCGAACTCGAACGTGGTATCCCCGGGTAGCAACCGCACATGGAAGGGCGACCTGCATAGTCGGTCGCCGAATTGCGCGACGAACTGGGTGCAATTCGCGGGTGATCCCGGGGGCTGGTAATTCACCCAGCCCCAGACGATCCCGAGGAGCCGTACCTCCGACTCGTCGACAAGGGGCTCCTCGGGGAGCTGCCTGAAGGTTGACTGAGTGAGCTGGCGACTATTTACCCTCAAGGCCTTGATGGTGACGGTCGCTGTTGTGATCGAAGCCTGCGAAGCTTCCAGTGCAATCGGATCATCATGCATGTGTGCTCTCCTGCACGAGTACTGGTTGCGTACTGACGGAATTGACACAATTGACGAAATGGAGCGTCCGTACACCGTAATAACGCAGTTCTGTCAACTTTGCGGCGCCTCCTTAATAGCCTTGTTGACCTCAAGCCGCTGGTGGGGTCCGCGCTCATGCCCCACGTTTGCAGAGCTTGGCCAAGGCTCACATCTGAGGTGACCTCATATTTCGAGGTGTGTTCATGCATTGTAAGTCTTTAGCACCTCGTCCCCGTAGTGGTTGATGACCTTCACGGCGATCTTGCCGGACCCCGGAGGCTCGAAGGGGTAGCTCTTGGTGCTGTAGAGGGTCGCCCATTGGGCTTCGTCGATCTCGGCGCGGAGGGCGCGCTTGAGCTTGCCGTAGGGGTCGTCGGCACCGAGGAAGTAGGCGTGGCGGACGAAGAAGCACTCGCCGTTGTAGTCGGTGTCGATGAACCAGCAGGCGATGTCGTGGGTCGAGGAACTCCGGATCTGGCCGGTCGTCGGGTCGTAGACATCGACGCCCTTCACTTCGACGACGAGCTTGCCATCGGCGTCGCGGGTGATGGCGATGTCGGGCTCGCCGAAGATCATGAACAGGTTGCCGGCGCCGGTGTTCTTGAGAGTGTCGCCGATCAAGAGGTCGGGGTTCATCCGCGCCGGGAGAACCGTGAGCTTGCCGTAACGCTTGGCTTCCTCGGAAACATGCGGGTCGAAGGCGAAACCGCAAACGATCAGGATGTCGAAGCCGATGCCGGAGACGGCCTCCTTGGCGGCTTCCTTGACCTGCTGGGGAGTGACGGTCCCGTACTCAGGGCCGATCGTCACGGCAACCCGGCGGGCCTTGCCGTCGCCGTTGGTGTAATCGCCCGTGGCGTGAATCCAGGTCCCCGCGTGCGACTCAAGGCGGTCAAACTTGAGCCGCTCGTTCTTGAACGTGTTTTGCACCCCGGCCTTTCGCAGGTTGTCCAGGATCATCGTCGCGAAGTCGGCCCGGCCCGGGTGCTTCTGGCCGATCAGCTCGGATGCCGGGCGTTCCTCGTCGGTCGAGACGATCCGGTCGGGTGACAGGCTCTCGACGGTGAACGGGCCGCTCACCCGGATGCGGTTCTTGTCTTCGTAGGGCTGGTCAAACAGGGTTTCGGTCTCGGCGTGTCGGCGAATGGCGGCGTCGATCTGGGCGCGGGTCATCCCTTCCTTGATGTCGGGATTGTTGGCGATCGACTTGAGCGTGACGTGCGGGACGCGCTTGTAAACGAACCCTTTGCGGATATCCTTGGCGGTCGAGTAACTCTGCCTCTCTTGCCCGGTCAGCTCGCCTTCCTTCCGAAGACCCTCAGGCGAGTCGGCGAGCACATAGTAGGGGAACCTTGCCGACATCAACCGGGCTCGGGCGAGGGCCAAGGCAACCCGGCTGGTGTCGATCGTGATCCAGCGCCGACCCCTTTGCTCGGCAACATATGCGGTTGTACCCGAGCCGCAAGTCGGATCGAGAACGAGGTCGCCGGGG
>JBAUOX010001309.1:0-12795 GCA_049579985.1 Isosphaeraceae bacterium
TCGGCTCTCCTTTCGAGCTCAGCCAGAGCGTGACCACGGGGATCATCTCGGCGACCGAGCGCAACGAGGTGGGAATCAACGAGTACGAGTCGTTCCTCCAGACCGACGCGCCGATCAACCCGGGCAATTCGGGCGGTCCGCTCGTGAACATGAGCGGAGAGGTCATCGGGGTCAACTCAGCCATTGTCACCGGCGGCCGCGGCAATGACGGAATCGGCTTTGCCGTGCCGATCGACATGGCCGCCAACGTGGCCGACCAGCTCATCAAGGACGGCAAGGTGCATCGGGCGCGGATCGGCATCAAGCTCGGCCTGCTCACGCCTGTGCTGGCCAGGCAGCTTGGTCTCGAGGCCGGGACCAAGGGAATCTTGGTCGATGAGGTCGTCCCTGGAAGCCCCGCAGAGAAGGCCGGCCTCAAGCAGGGCGACGTCATCGTGGGCTTCGCCGGTGAAAAGGTCGCCAGCAGGCCCGCATTCAGGCTGAAGGTGGCATCGAGCCCCGCTGGCAAATCCTACGTGATCGACTACTTCCGCGAAGGCAAGCGGCGATCGACGACCATCACTCCGGCCCCGGCCGAAAATGTCGTTTTCGACCTCGAGCGGGAGACCGGTCAGGAGCGGGAATCAAAGTCGGCCGAGCCGGCCAAGACCGCGATCAATGATTTCGGTTTCGATGTCCAGCCTCTGACTGCCGAACTGGCCAAGTCTCTCGATCTGCCCGCGGGCATCAAGGGGCTGTTGGTCAGCGAGGTGAAGGAGGGATCCAGCGCCGACGCCGAAGGAATCAGGCAAGGCGATGTGATCACCAAGGTGGTTCGCGACCGCAAGATCCAGCCGCTTTCCACCGTCAAGGAGTTCCAGGACCTGGCTTCGAAGACTGACGAACTCTCGTTCTACGTGCAGTCCGGCAAGAACGCCGGAAGGTTCGTGACGCTTTCCAAGACGAAAAAGTGAGCTTCGTCGCTCGGCGGGTTTGACCCGGGCAAGATCGGACCTCACCGCCCGGGGCCCGCGTTCTCAAGAAAGGGACGGTCCGGAGTCACTTCCGGGCCGTCCCTTTTTTATCAATAATCCGGAGTGGCCCGGTTCCGCGGGGCCAATCGAGGAGCCGGTCACGAGGTCGGGTGGGTCCTCCTGGTGGTACTTCGTGTATCGGCCTGACGGACGGCCCATATTGTGAAGATCTTGCCCGAAGGGAAGTTTTCCCCGACTTCGATCTCCGCGCGATCGCTTGGATCGGCAAAGGTTGACGATCTTACGGGCTCAGCGCTGAGCATGAGCAGTCCCGATCGAGTCAGCCAACTCCCGCGTTCGGCCGCGAAACCGCGGACGACGGATCGGCAAATCCGAAGATACCAGTGCCAAGAGGCGTTGCTGCCGGTATCATAAAGCTAGTGCGGCTTTCCTCGGGGTTGTTCGAAGGACCAAGTTGGCGGTAAGCATCCTCCAGCACTAAAGTGCTGAGGCTCTGCAGAAAGCCTGGGCTTACCAGACCGCCGGAACGACCCCGCAAGCGGGGTTCCCCCCGGCCGGCAGACGATACCGGGGAATATACAGGCACCTGCGAATGTCGCCCGGGCACCCGAAGAGTCGCGCTGCTCTGCGTCCCACGGCTAAACAGTCCTGTGAGGAAGGGACAGTGCTTTGGGAGCAAAACCCCCGGATATCTGGTCGAGAGGAGGTCGGAATCGCCGGCCGGTCACAGGACGGCGAGGACGCATCACTCCCGCAAGGGAGCGGCGGTTGGTTTTACCGCCACGGGGGGAACCCCTTTGGGGTCGGTCCGGCTCGTCGGGAGACGCCCGGGTTTTTCCTTCTTTTCAACCCACGCTAACGAGGGGCGGCTGAAGCGGCGGAACGCTTCTCCTCTGCCCAACCCCTTCGGGGGTCCGGTGGCGAGGTTTCCGCGGGCTAAAGCCTTCAAAACGATGATTGATCCCAAGACCAATCCGGGCTCGGAGGAGCATGAGTCGATCGAGCATTACGACCTCGAGGTCGCGCCTCGGGTGCGTAACCTGCCGCCGTACCTCTTCGGCCGGATCAACGAACTGAAGTACCGCAAGCGAAAAGCGGGGATCGATGTCATCGACCTGGGCATGGGCAACCCCACCGACCCGCCCGAGGAGTGGGTCGTCGACAAGCTCTGCGAGGCCGCGCGCGACTCACGCAACCACCGCTATAGCGTGGCCAACGGAGTGTACAACCTGCGTCGCGAAGTCGCCGTGCGGTACGAGAGCCGATTTGGGGTCAGCCTGGACCCCGACCAGGAAGTCGTCGCGACGATCGGCTCCAAGGAGGGGTTCAGCCACATGTGCCTGGCCCTTCTCGGTCCAGGGGACACGGCGCTTGTCCCGGCGCCCAGCTTTCCGATTCACATTCACGCCGTCGCGCTGGCGTCAGCCAACGTGATCTCGCTGGATGTACGCGATTCCCAGTTGTTCCTGACCAATATCGCGCGGGTCTGCGAGAGCCTGTACCCCAGGCCCAAGATCCTGGTCCTCAACTACCCGCACAACCCGACGGCCACGGTCGTCGATCAGGCCTTCTTCGAGGAGATCGTCGGCCTGGCCAGGAAGTATCACTTCTTCGTTATCCACGACTTCGCCTATGGCGATATCGGCTTCGAGGGCTGCCAGCCGCCGAGCTTCCTCTCAGCCAAGGGAGCAAAGAACGTCGGCTGCGAATTCACCACGATGTCCAAGGGCTACAACATGGCCGGCTGGCGCGTGGGATTCGCCGCGGGGAACCGCGACATGCTCGGCGCCCTCAAGGCGATCAAGGGCTACTACGACTATGGAATCTTCCAGGCGGTCCAGGTCGCCGCGATCGTGGCCTTGAGGCACGGCGAAGAAGGCCGATTGGCGCAAGTGGTCGAATATCAGGAGCGACGCGACGTCCTGCTCCGCGGATTGCGCAGGCTGGGCTGGGAACCTCAGACACCGCAAGCCGGCATGTTCGTCTGGACGCCCATGCCCGAACCCTGGAAATCACAGGTGGGCTCGATTGATTTCGCTATGAAACTGCTCGAGGATGCGAATGTGGTCGTCAGTCCCGGCCGCGGTTTTGGAGAGAGCGGTGAGGGCTGTCTGCGGGTGGCTCTGGTGGAGAACGCTCACCGGCTGCGCCAGGCGGTCAGACAGATAGGGCGATGCCTCAGGACGGAACAAGCCATCCGCTGAGGTCAGCTCGCTTCCGCCTGCGGCACGGGCAGGCTGGCCATGTCGCTTCCCTCCCTGGCCTGGAAGACCACGCCACTGGATCTCTTGGCACTGGCACGGGCCTCTTGCCCATGCTTTTCTTGGAGAAGCATCCCGGTTTCAACCACTCATCGAGAGTGGGGGGAGTCCCATGATCGAATGCGCGTACTGCGAGCGCCCCCTGATCTGCGAGTCGTGCAGAACACCCTACAAGCCGCCCTCCCAGCAGCATTACGAAGCTCTCTCGCAGGCCGAGGCGGCCCTGGGATGTCCCGAATGCGGGGCAGTCCTGGTTTGCCACTGGTGCAAAACCCCGTATGACGGCGGGGACAAAGACTCCGATGCGCCCGCGGCCCGAGGGGCTTGACGCCCGGGCCCGGCACGCCGCCGATCAGACATTGTGGGGCCGCCCCGAAGCCGGTGACGGGTTTTCCTGGTGGGCTGCGGAGCTCACGTGGTTGCCGCCCTTGCCCAGAGGCATCGGCTCCATTCGACCGAAGATCATCCGCCCGGCGCTCGTCTGGAGGACACTGGTGACGGCGAGCCGCACCGTCTCGCCCAGGTGATAGGAGCCCTGCTCGGCCACCACCATCGTGCCGTCGTCGAGATATCCGACACCCTGACCCTGCTCCTCGCCCTTTTTGATCAGCTTGACGGTGAGGTTCTCGCCAGGCAGGACAATCGGCTTCATGGCGTTGGCAAGGTCGTTCAGGTTGATGACCTCCACTCCCTGGAGCCGGGCGATCTTGTTCAGATTGTAGTCGTTGGTGACGACTTTGCCGCCGAGATGCTTGGCCAGGATTACCAGTTGCTGATCGACCTCCCGCACTCCGGCCAGCTCGGCAATCTCGCCGTCGTGGATACGGACCTCGATACCCGGGGATTTCTGCAGGCGGTTGAGGATATCCATGCCGCGCCTGCCCCGGTTGCGTCGCAGCTTGTCGGTGCTGTCGGCAATGTTCTGCAGCTCCTGCAAGACAAAGCGGGGCACGACTATCGGCTGATCGATCACCTGGGTTTCCGCTACATCGGCGATCCGGCCGTCAATGATTACCGAGGTGTCCAGCACCAGGGGACGCGAGCCCTTGATTTTCCTGGCGAACTCGACATACGGAATAATGAACCGAAAGTCGTCCTTGGTCTGAAGTAGTGTCGACACGCAGATGTAGCACATGAAGATCATGAAGGTGCTGGTGAGCGCCGTGTGCACCCTCGGATCCAGGTAGAGCTGCATGGCCGGCTGGATCGCGTCGTTGATCAGATTGCTCAGGAAAAGTCCGACGATCACTCCGAAATAAAGTGCGGAGATGGTCTGAATTCGCTTGCGCGGAGTCATCAAGTCGCCAGCGACGATCACGATCGCGCCGATCATCAAACCGATGAATACGGCATAAGGACTGGCAAGCTGATTCTCCCCGACGATCCTGGCCATCTTGACTCCAAGGCCGGCGATCGCCAGGACGAAAACGGCCCGGATCAGGATCAAGAGCATGGTCGAATAACCTCGCTGTGGACCGTCAGGTCGTGAAGTATGGGAATCGGATAAAGCTCACGCCCCACTCAGGATGCCAGGGGGGTGCAATCATCCTTCACGCGGATTTCCTCGACCAGACGATCGTAGAACTCGTGCAGGCTCTCCACGAGCACTTTCGTCTGCCCGAGCACAGGCATGAAGTTCGTGTCGCCATCCCACCGCGGCACGACATGCCAGTGGAGATGGCCAGGAAGGCCCGCCCCCGCGGCTTTCCCCATATTTAAGCCGATATTGTAACCCTGCGGCCGCAGCATCCGATCGAGAATGCCCACCACCCGCTGCACCGTTTCGATCGGTTCAAAGAGATCGGGACCTGACAGGTCGTCGATTCGCCCTTGATGAACTCGCGGTGCTACCAGGAGATGTCCATTGTTGTAAGGAAATCGATTCAATACGACCACGGAATGGGGACGCCGCCAGGCCAGGAGGTTTCCCCGATCATCAACCCCGTTCAGGCCGTGACAAAAAAAGCAGGACGAATTGCCGTCCTCCTGCGCCGATTCTCGGATATACCGCGCCCTCCACGGCGCCCAGATGCGATCGAGCACAGCTTGTTCCTCCGCCCGCTCAGCCGATGCCAGAGATCGGGGACCCGATCGACACACGCCACAACCGCGGATAACGTTGCATAGGTGAGGCGGCCCGAAAACCTTACTGGTAGAATTCCATCATACCAGGCATTCCCTGGTTGTCGCGAACGGATTCCGGATGGTTCCGGCACGTGGTTGAGTTCTCGACTCTGAAAGCGGCTGCCGGTAGCCAAGGCCACGATTGCCGCGCTCTTTGGGAACCACCCCCAGGGGATCGCACCAAGACGCGTCAAAGCAGGCAGCGTTCCCAGGATGGATAATATCGGGCCCAGGCCCGGCCCACAATCTGTTCTTTGCTCACGATCACCAGGGGCGAGCTAGGTTCGGCAGTCGCGCTGGTGGTCTCTGGCCCGATGACAACGTGGTTCGGCGGCACCTGGAACCGCCAGGCATTCGGGTAGAAGGGCAGCGCCGCGGGAAGTTTCGACTGGAGGTCCTTGCCATCGACCAGCCAGCGTCGACCCGTCCATCCGACTTCCTGTCCCGCGTCGGCGACCACTTGGCCGGCCCTCGGGTTTGACGCCGGCGACAACCGCATCCAAATGCAGTGTCCGGGCGATGGTTCCCTCTCCTGATAGGCCAGACGGTTCACCAGATACCCGACCCCGGACACCCCGTCGGAACATGTCGAAAACGCACAGAACCGCAGCAGGGCGCCACTTGAGGAGATAAACGGCGAAGCCCATCCCCAGAATCGCCGCGGCCAGGGCGACGCTACGAGGGAAGACCGGAAAAGCACGCTGGCGCACCACGTCCAGAGAAGCCGCAATGCGGGTCAGGAAACAAAAAGCCAGAAAACACCAGCCAAGCAGGCTGCCCCAGCAAAAGAGACTCGTCCCCGGCGACGTGAGAAAGCTGACTAGATAGACCGTGCCGCGTTCGCGCTGTCGCCGGGTCATCTGCGTCAGGCCCGGGATCAAGACCTTCCAACCCAGGCGCACGGAAAAGGGAGATGTTGAAAGGCTCTACCTGGCGTCCAACTTACTGTTCCGGTTCTCCGATGATCCGATCCGCCTCTCCTCGGACAGCTCGGACCAGACTGCATGAATGGATTGACATTGATCGTTTCGCCGGGAGTGCTGGCCAAGTGGAGCTTCGTTCCCTTGGCTCGACTCTGCGGGTAGACGGAGCGGGCGAACCGGCGGGAATCTCAAGTGATTGTATCAAGCGAGAAAAGAGGCCCTTGCGCACGAGCAATTTTCGTAGCAATTTCGTACCCTGGAGCGGTCCGGCGGGTGGGCCTGCGCGCCGAAACGTCTCTTCCCGGACGGGCTATAATCATGGAAATCATGGCGTGGGATGATTCAGAGACTTGACTGAGAGCCTCTACTTGTTAAGATGTTCTACCTTTTAACATCTGGCCTACTTGGACTTTTCTCATGCTCCACACCAAAAATGATTAGGCTTCCTGGTGGGTGGTTTTTTGGTGTGCCTCCGTCCCGACTCTCCGGCATGCCTTCCAACCCGTGCTGGAACTGCGGGTTAAGAAATCCCCGGCTTCACCAACTTGACGTGTGGTTCGTGGCCCAAACGAAGGGCGTTCCACCCTTTGTTTGCGGGCTGAGTGTATTTTGACTATGGAAAACCTGAGAAATTATCGAAACATCGGAATCTCCGCCCACATCGACTCGGGCAAGACCACACTGACGGAGCGCATGCTCTATTACACGGGTCGCACCCACGTGATCAAGGAGGTCAAGGGTGAAGGGGCCGTGATGGACCACATGGAGCTGGAGAAGGAGCGAGGGATCACGATCACCTCGGCTGCGACCACGGTCCACTGGCACGACAAGACGATCAACATCATCGACACTCCGGGCCACGTCGACTTCACCGTCGAGGTCGAGCGGTCGCTCCGCGTGCTCGACGGAGCTGTGCTGGTCCTCTGCGCCGTGGCTGGCGTCCAGTCGCAATCGATCACCGTCGATCGCCAGATGAAACGGTATGCCGTTCCTCGAATCGCCTTCATCAACAAGATGGATCGCACCGGCGCCAACCCGGCCAACGTGATCCAGCAGCTCGAGACCAAGCTCAATCTGACGGCGATACCGCTCCAGTTGCCGATCGGGGCCGAGTCGAGCTTCCAGGGCGTGATCGACCTGATCGAACGCCAGGCCATTTACTTCGACGGTGACAACGGCGAGGACGTCCGTACCGAGCCAGTCCCGGCTGATCTGGTCGAGGCCGCCGAGCGTGCTCGTCAGGGGATGCTCGAGGCGCTCTCCATGGTCTCCGATGAGATCATGGAACTGCTTCTGGAGGAGGTTGATGTTCCGCTCGACCTGATTTACAAGACGATCCGCGAGGGAACGATCGCCCAGCAATTCTGTCCGGTAATGGTCGGTTCGGCCTATCGCAACAAGGGGGTTCAGCCGCTCCTGGAGGCCATCTGCCGCTACCTCTCCTCCCCGCTCGATCGCGAGATCTTCGCCAAGGACAATAACAACGGCATGGCCGAGATTCCCCTGGCCGCCGACCCCGACGCACCGCTTGTGGCCATGGCGTTCAAGCTGGTCGAGGAATCGTTCGGTCAGGTCACCTACATGCGGATCTACCAGGGAACGCTGTCCAAAGGAACCTTTTACTTCAATTCGCGACAGCGCAAGCGGGCGCGGATCAGCCGGATCCTGCGCGTCCACGCCGACCAGAAAGCAGACATCGATTCTGCGTCCGCCGGTGATATCGTAGCCGTGATGGGCTTGGAGTGCGCCACCGGCGACACGTATTGCTCCGAAGGTACGAATGTGTCGCTCGAGAGCATCTTTGCGGCCAAGCCGGTCATCGATCTGTCCATCCAGCCGGCGAAGCGGGCCGATTACGACAAGCTCTCCAAGGCCCTGAACCGGTTCATGCGCGAGGACCCCACGTTCCGGGTGCACGTCGACCCGGAGACCAGTGAGACGATCATCTCGGGCATGGGCGAGCTTCACCTCGAGATCTACGTCGAGCGAATTCGCCGCGAGTACAAGGTCGAATGCACCGTCGGCGCTCCCAAGGTCAGCTATCGCGAGGCGCCGACCCGCGAGACTCCGTTCAACTACAAGCACAGGAAACAGACCGGCGGCTCCGGCCAGTACGCCCACGTCGTGGGCAAGCTGATCCCACTGGATGTTCAGGCGCCCGAACCCTTCGTATTCGAGAACAAGGTCACCGGCGGCCGCATTCCTTCGGAGTACATTCCCTCGGTCGAGAAGGGGTTCCGCGAGTCATTGCACAAGGGGCCCGTGGCCGGCTACGAGGTCATCGGCGTGCACATGCGGCTGGAAGACGGGTCGTACCACGACGTGGACTCCTCGACCATGGCCTTCGAGATCTGCGCCCGCGACTGCTTCCGTGAAACGTTCAAGAAGGCCGATCCGGTGCTCCTCGAGCCGATCATGAAGGTCGAGGTCGAGATCCCGACCGAGTTCCAGGGGCCGGTCACAGGCACTATTTCTTCCAAGCGCGGGATCATTCTCGGCACCGAGAGCCGCCAGGGCTATACGGTCATCACGTCCGAGGTGCCCCTGGCCGAAATGTTTGGCTACTCCAACGATCTTCGTAGCTCAACCCAGGGCAAGGGCTCCTTCAGCATGGAGTTCCTCAAGTATCAGAAGGTCCCCTCGCGGTTCCAGGAAGAGATCGTCAGGAACGCGGCCAAGGCAACGGCCAAGGCCTGAGTTTTTGCTGCCGCCGTCCGCTGGGCTCTGATCGCGCAGGGCCCGGCGCGAGCTTCCGCGGGCGAACCGGCACGCCCGTTACCGCGAGATTCGCTGGGCGATCCGGCGCCGCTGCCAAATGCCCCAGCCGGTCATCGCTGCGGCCAGCAGCAGGGAGCTCGGCTCCGGAACTGCCGGTGGAGAAACCGAGTGCGCACCCGAGGGCGTGGCTGGGCTGGACAGCGCCTGAGGTGCCGTGGTAGTCTCAGGAACAGGAGTGTAGGTGGGCCGAGGATCGTGCGTTCGAAGAGAAGGAGAGCTCAATAACTGCGCCAGGGCGGGTGAGAGATTCGGGTGGTAGGAGGTGCACCGGGTCGGATCCAGACTGCGACGCCACAGCAGATAGTCGATCGTCGGATTGGCGATCGATTGTGCCTCGGTGTCGGTCTTGAGCACCTGCCGGATTGTGCTTCTGACGGCCGGTGTGAAGGCCGGGGTATGGGCCGTGGACCAGGTCTGGGAACCCTCCGCCAGGAAATTCGTCCAGGCCTCAAACGACTTGGCCGCAGTTGGTGTCAGTACAAATTTCTTGGTGGTCGCGGCCTGCAAGGGCTCAATTCCAAGGATCAGGGTACCCGTCAAAACCAGCGGGAGCAACCGAACCGTCCCGGTTCGTCCCGGCTTATGCATGTAACCGTTCTCGTTCATAGAGCACCAGAACCACTCACCAGGCGCGGCATGCGAACATGCACTCTGAAAGTTGGTCGAGAACTCGAGGTTTGATGGTTTCGATCGGATCTTTCCCCCCGAAGAGTTGAGCGGATTACGCGCCGCTCGAACATTCTTGTCCACATCAAAGGTCAAGGCAGCCTCTCAGACCAACCCAGACCACAGATTCCTCAAGCTCGCACTCCGAGCTTTATTCTGATAGGGGGTAGTTCTGTCAGTTCCTGACTCGGGCGCCAGGTCCGTTGAACGGTGTAAGCCGGGGCGGTATCGTGGCGATGGAGAGCCTGTTCGCAAGCGATCTGAAGAGATTCCGAACGATTCATGCTTGAAGCTTGGGGTCGCCGTTGTGTCCAGGCGAGTGCTCCTCGGAACGATGAGATCATCAGACGCGGAGAGCCGGACATGGCAACGGCAACGGCCAGAGGCGCGACAGGAGCGGCAGAGTATCCGACCCGCATGTTTATCGATGGATCGTGGTGTGATGCCCTGGACGGCAAGACGCTGGGGGTGATCAATCCGGCCGATGAGTCGGTCCTGGCCGAAGTGGCCTATGGAACGCGGACCGAGGCCGATCGGGCCATCGCCGCGGCGGAGCGTGCGTTTCCGGCCTGGCGTGCCCTGTCGGTTTACGATCGTGCCAAGATCCTCAAGCGGACGGCCGACCTGATTCGCGCGCGGGCCGACAAGATTGCCCGCGCCCTGACCCAGGAGCAGGGCAAGCCGCTCACCGAGGCCGGGCTCGAAGTCCTGCACGCTGCCGACACCTTCGAGTGGTTCGCGGAGGAAGGCAAGCGTTCCTACGGTCGGATCATCCCCCCGATGAACGTCGCCAAGCGTCATTACGCCATCAAGCACCCCGTGGGGGTGGTGGGCACGATCACCCCGTGGAACTTTCCGGCGGCCCTACCCAGCCGCAAAATCGCCCCAGCGCTGGCGGTGGGTTGCACTGTCGTGAGCCGCCCGGCCGAACAAACGCCACTCACCCTGATCCTGATGTTCGAGTGCCTGGCCGACGCGGGTATTCCGCCCGGCGTGGCCAACCTCGTGATCGGCCCCGCCCGACCGATCGCCGACGCCTTCTTCGAGCATCCCTCAATCCGCAAGATCAGCTTCACCGGCTCGACCGAGGTCGGCAAGGAGTTGATCCGCCGTTCGGCCGACCAGGTCAAGCGTCTGAGCCTCGAGCTTGGCGGCCACGCGCCGCTGATCGTCTTCCCCGACGCCGACGTCCACCAGGTGGCTCAGGCGGCGGTGATTGGCAAGTTCCGCAACAATGGCCAGGTCTGCATCGCCCCGTCGCGCTTTTACGTCCACGAGAAGATCTCCAAGGACTTCACCGACGCCGCGGTGGAGCTGGCCGGACGCCTGAAGATTGGCAACGGCCTGGAACCCGGGGTTCAGGTGGGCCCGATGTTCGAGGCCCGAGCGCTCGAGAAGACCTCGGCGCTCATCGAGGATGCCCGCGCCAAGGGGGGTAAGGTCCTCACCGGCGGCGGCCGCTCGAAACGCTTCGACAGGGGCTACTGGTTCGAGCCCACAGTCATCCGCGAGGTGAATGGGGAAATGAAGCTCATGACCGAGGAGCCATTCGCACCGGTCATGCCGCTACTCGATTTCGATAAGCTCGACGACGTGATCGCCGCGGCCAACAACACGCCTTACGGCCTGGCGGCCTACGTTTTCACGAACGATCTGACCGTCGCCACCCGCATGGCCGAGGGTCTGGAAGCCGGCATCATCGGCATCAACGACCCCGTTCCCGCCACGCCCCAATGCCCCTTCGGCGGCATGAAGGAGTCAGGCATGGGCCGCGAGCTGGGCAGCGAAGGCCTCGACGCCTATCTCGAAACGAAGTTTGTCTCGGTTGGTCTGAGGCCGTGAAGACGTGAGTACGTCGTTGAAATTGTCGTGCCAAGGTCTCACCCCAGCACCGTCAGCACCGTCTTTTGCTGCTTTTGCTTTTCCACGAACGAGGCCAGCGGCTTGGTCTCCTCGTCGAACCGCGCGACTTCCTCGAGCAGCGCCGCGACCATCTCGTCTTCCTTGACGTGGCGAATCGGCACCCCGCGCTTGAAGATGATGCCCTTGCCCGAGCCGGCGGCGATGCCCAGATCGGCTTCCTTGGCCTCGCCAAAGCCGTTGACCAGGCAGCCGAGGATGCTGATCCGCAACGGGTTCGATAGCCCCTTCATCCTGTCCTCGACCTCGGCGACGATGCGCTCGAGATCGATGTCCAGCCGGCCGCAGGTCGGGCAGGCGACCACTTCGGGCTTCGTGACCCGGCGGTCGCAAGCGCGCAGGATGTCGAAGCCGGCATCGATCTCAGGCACAGGATCGCCCAGCAGAGAGACCCGAATCGTATCGCCGATGCCCCGCAAGAGAATTGCGCCGATGCCCGCGGCGCTCTTGAGCGTGCCGTACTCTCGCGAACCGGCCTCCGTGATACCCACGTGGGTGGGATAGTCGCACTTCGCCGCGTACTGGGTGTAACACTCGACGGCCGTCGGCACGTGGCTGGCCTTCAGGCTGACGATCATCAGCTTGTAGCCCAGGGCCTCGGCCGTCTCGATGTGCCGCAGGGCGCTCTCGACCATCGCCTCGGGACAGGGGAAGCCGTACTTGTCGATCAAGTCCTTCTCGAGACTGCCCGAGTTGACGCCGATCCGCATCGGCACGCCGGCGTCGCGCGCCTGCCGCACGACCTCCTTGAACCGCTCCTCGCCGCCGATATTCCCCGGGTTGATCCTGATCTTGTCCACCGCCCGCCGGCCTGAAGGGGTGCGCGCTTCCAGGCAGGCGAGCGCCATGCGATAGTCGTAATGGATGTCGGCGATCAAGGGGATTCGGATCTGGTCGCGGATTGCCTTGACCCCCTCGACGTCCTCTTTCTTGGGCACGGTCACCCGGACAATCTCGCAGCCCGCCTCCTCGAGCCGGCGGATCTGCGCCAGCGTCTCCTGAACGTCGAACGTGTTGGTGGTCGTCATCGACTGGACCGAGATCGGGTTGGTACCGCCGAGAACGTGCTCGCCAATGCCGACTTCGCGTGTCTTGTGCCGCGGGACCGTGGTCGAATAGGCCATCGATCGTCGTCCTAATCTCTTGTGA
>JBAUOX010001310.1:0-13326 GCA_049579985.1 Isosphaeraceae bacterium
GTCACGGACCTCTTTCGCGAGATGGTTTTGCGGCCCCTTGCCATTTGGCATAATAGGGACATCACTAAATAGTGATTTATTAGCCCCTAAGTCGCTTGCATCAAGCGCTTACGTGCGTGTCCCCGAGGCCAATGCCCTCACAGATTCTCGATATCAGTGATGTCCCTTGTCCATCCCAAGCGGTTCGTGAACACGATCATCCTGATGCTCTGCCAGATCGTCCGCGGTGGGGGGCGGTTGATCTACTGGCTGTTGTCGTGGAACGAGTGGCAAGGGGTGTTCCTGCGGGTGGTTCACGCGCTGCGGTGCCGACGTGGTGCAGGAACGAAGCCGGGATCCGGAGGTCCCGGTCCCCAGGGGCATCGTGAGCCGAGAGGCACAAGTGGGGGGTGACGATGAAGCAGTCGAGCCGGTGGGTACGTGGAGGCACCTGGCCTTCCCGATGACCGTGCGCGCTCGACCGAGATACGCCGACTCAAGCGGCGCGGGTCTCAAACCTCGGTTGTTTGAGGTCTAGTACCTTGTGTCGTCCTGCGAGTAGAATGCCTCTGGAGGAGCAACGAGATGAGCGAAGACGAGCATGTACGAACCAAGGAAGACCTCGAGGCTCGACGTGATCCGGTAAGCCCGGGCAACGGACCCGAGGTTTTGATCCGTCCGGTTGAGCACTCGGGCGCTGAACAAAAAGACCCTGAGACCGTCCCCGTTGATGACGATGAACGCCCCTGGCGACGAGGCATCGCGCTGACCTATCGCCACAGGTCGGTTCTTGCGGTCCCGGTAGACATCCAGACCGCGGAACTTCCCCGATGGAGGCCACGCTCTGTTGGCGATGCCGGAAGGGCATCACAAGACGATGAGTGATCAGTGGTATCGCGGCTCCCACTGGGAGTATAAGAGGGTGATTTCGCGAGGAGGATGCTCATGAACGAAACCCTCACGGTTCTGAAAGGCATCGTGCACGGGAAGACGATCGAACTCGAGCAGGAGCCAGGGCTTCCGGAAGGGCAGGTGGTCAGCGTGACAGTCCAACCCGTTGCGCCGGAAGCGCGTACGATGGCACCTGGCGAGGGGATTCGGCGCTCTGCGGGTGGATGGGCTGAAGACGCCGAAGAACTTGATGAATACCTGGAATTGGTGCGTCAACAGCGCAACGTCAGTCGCCATGAGCTTGAGCCGTGAGCTTCCTCCTCGACACGGACACGTGTTCGGCCCATCTCAAGAATGTCGCAATCGTGACCAGCAGGTTTCTTCAGTACACCGGCAGACTGCACATGTCGGTCATTACCTTGGGCGAACTTTACGCGTGGGCGCTTCGGGCCAAGGCGCCGCCCAGGAGAAAGCAATCGCTGCTTGATTTATTGAACGATACAAAGGTTCTGATCGTCGATGACGACGTGGCAAGGCGGTTTGGAGAAGAACAAGCAATGCTTCTCGATGCAGGGCTTCGCGCGCCAGGCCTGGATCTGTTCATCGCCAGCACGGCCCTTGTTCACGGTCTAACGCTGGTCACTCACAACACGAAGGATTTCGCACACGTCCCAGGGCTGACCCTGGAGGACTGGTTGGTTCCGTGACTCGGTGGGCTTCGCGGGGTCAGAGTCGGTTTCCGGTTTTGCCAGGTGGGGCAGTTCCGGGGACACCATACTTAATTTTTCGGAGTTAGGTATGGTGTCCCCAGAACTACATCCCCAGAACTACAAACCCCACTCACCCGGCTGCCTCAGTTCAGCAGGGCCGGAGAATCACGACGGATTTCGGTTTTTTCGAAACTGATGAAAGGGGGGAAATCTGCTATATTCACGAAATTAGAAAAAGTTGTAGTTTCTTAATCCGTCCCGGGATTATCCTGGTTTAGTTTGGTCGACGCCCGACCGGAGGAAGGGATGAGATTCCCTGGCTCCGAGCGGCCTCCTCGAACGTGTGGGCGAGACGCCCCTGTTTCGCCCTGGCTTGTAACCCGGGGACGAGGACAGGTCCCGAACCGAGGCCCGGCCCGTTCCTGAAACAGGAGCCCTTCTCATGGCCACCGATTCCAGCAATTCCAGCATCTTCTCCTTGGGGTCGTCGTTGCAGAACTACAACCCGATCACGTCGTGGTTTCGTTCGTCGATGGACCAAGTCGGCTTCATAAACGTCAATGAAATGCAGACCGACGACCCCGACCAGGAGCAGCGCATCGTCAACGGGGTCGCCAGCTACGGCAAGCAGCTCGGTCGGGTCGCCGAGGCCCTGCAGGTCGTCTGCGAGCACCTGGAGCCCCTTGAATCCCGGGGGGTGGGCCCCGGCCGAGCGTGAGGCCGTGAAGAGCTTCCTCCGCCTCGCCGAGGAGATCGCTGCCTTCAAGAGCAGGAATCAGCCCGTGACGCAGGGGACGATCGATGAGCTCGCCGCCGCGCTCCACAGCCTCAGGGAACAGGACCGGGTGTCCTACGAGCGGGTCCAGCAGGGACTCCGCGCGGACTAGCCGGCCGGCGTCGCCGTGGCGGGTGGCTACCAGGGCGCAGGGGTCCAGGGCGCAGGGGTCGGACCCCATCGGCTCATTGATTTACAGGATTTCGCGGGGCAAGCCGATCCGAGGACGACGCTGACCTATATTCGATCAAGGGACCGGCTCAGCAAAAGCCCGGCTTACGTGCTGAAGTATTAATAATGATGGAGGGGACCTACTTGCCGACTAACTGCGAACCGGCAGCAATTCCCAAAGGGGCTGGTGAAATGACCTGGCCAGTGCACGACGGGAAGAATTGCGACGAGTTTCACGCATTCGTCGGAACTATGATCAAACATAGGCCGTCCGAACACACCGTTGTTTTCCGGGGACAAGCGGTTGCGGGTTGGTCGCTAAAGCATTCTTTGGCGAGGCACTTATTACCGAGACATGACGAGGAATCCGCGATTCACATAGAGCAAGAATCGCTCAAAAAATTCCAAGAGCAGGCGCACCTTGTTCTCAATCCTTGTGCTCTGCCAGAACGCAACGATTTGCCAAGGTGGTGGGCGATCATGCAGCATTACAATGCGCCGACCCGTTTACTCGACTGGACTAAATCCCCTTTCGTCGCACTCTACTTTGCATTGGTCGATAAACCGGGGGAAGACGGGGCAGTTTGGCAGTTCGACATAGGGCTCCTGATGAAGATCATGAGCAAACAATTCGATCACACTACAATTGATCGGTCACAATTTGTTGAGTATTCTCAATCGCAGTCCGCGCCACAGCACTTGTTCCCGTTAGACGTGTACAGAAAAAGCGATCGAATGGTCGTCCAACAGGGGCTTTTCACCGTATGCCAAAATATCTTGGGTGATCACGGCAAGATCATTGATGAAGCGCTGACAGGGACCGCCAACAGCCACGGTATATTTGTCATACCACATGAACATAAAACGCGGATGTTGAGACAGCTGGAATCTATGAATATCACGGCTAGTACGCTTTTTCCCGGTATCGACGGACTTGGCCGGTCGGTAAGCGAGTTCGTCCGAATGGAAGCACAATACGAGATCGGCCTGTTACCTTAGCGGCAGACAAAGGGGATTATCTACAGCAATCGTACCCATGGCTCGACCGCATCTATTGCATGCACGTGTAGTTCCAGGGACACCATACCTAACTCCGAAAATTAAGTATGGTGTCTCCGGAATTGCCGTGGCTGACTCTTTGATTGATGCGTCAGAGTTTCCTTCGCTTCAAGCGATCGGCGGCCGGTTCCTCCGGCAACCCTCTCTTGGCCAACCATCGCGCCGCTGCGTGGTGGACCACGCTTCGGTAGTCGCCCTTCCTTACGACGACTGCCATTCCCTTGGGGACGCCGACTCCGCATAGGCCGATGACTGCGCGATAACTCTCGACATGCGCCCTGCCGTAGAGAGGCGGAGGAGTTTCGCGAACCTTCAGAACTCGTTTACCATTGGGCTTGATGAGCGAGGCCCAACCTTCTCTGTCGGCAGTCTCTATAAACTCGGTAATGGGCTCATCGTCGAAAAAAACCGTGAGCCCCTTTCGGTGGTGGCGAATGCACTCGCCGACTTTGACGCCCGTCTCCTTTCTCAGCAATGAGACGACCCCTTGCCAAGCCTGATAGAACTGTTCAGCATTCCCGCCACCGCCCTCTCTAGGCCAGATGTGCGTGAAAGCATGACTGCATGTTAATTCCTGCATCCAGACCAGACCGTGCGGAATGGGAATGGACCAATCAGTGACAGGTTGTGTCGACGCGCCATGTGCGGGACCACGGGAGGGAGCCGCCGCCTTTTTGTCAGGGACTCGCTCCTCTTGATGCCGATGAAACCACTCACGGATGGCTCGAATCGTATCTTTCTCGTGTTCGGTGACGGCGGAGCCCGTCCGAAGGTCTCTCAGGGTTTCGATTGGGGGGAGTCGATCGAGCCATTCACGGAAGCGGCTCAAATACTCCGCCGGAACCCGTCGCAGCACCGACTCGACCTTGCCATCAATCGCAATGTCGATGAGCTTGTTGAATAGCTGGGCGTCGGTGATGGATTTGTTTCTGTGCAGGAATAGAGCCCGCTTGACCTCCAGACCCATTGGGATTCCTCCGGTAGGCACGCTATAGGTTCACGTGTATTCTATCTGCCTTGGAAACTCAGACCTTAGCTTTTCTCCGCCTCATCTCTTCAACGGCTCGATTTGCTTCGTCCCAAGCGAGATCATGAAGATTTCCCCTCTTACCCTCACGTATTAATTCATGAAAATCTCGAGCGTTCATAAACCCCCCTGCGTCAGCCATTGCTTTCTTAATACCCTGGATCTCGTAGAGCTCGTGAGTCAGATGAGCAACGATAGATTCGTCACTTAAAAACACACTTCTGTGTACGAAAATACATGCCCGACCTTCTGGGAAGAGGTCCTGGCAGCGGACAACTTCGTTCGGATCGAACCGTCGGGACAGATAGCTGGCATGGGCGTTCGTGCCTGCCAGTGGAGTGGTGTCCTTTTCCCTCACTATAGCGATCAGCTCGTCGACCACGAGCCCGTGACTGTTCGCGATTCTTCGCGCCACCTTATGCCCAACAGGGTGCTTCCTATCTAATCGATAGTCATGCGATGGACCTTTGGCAGCGCCTGCTAAGTGCATCAGAGGCGTTTCCGTGAGCTGGTTTCCAAACGTGTCCTGGATCGATCCTGGACGCGCTATCACCGTCGCCGTTGCCCCAGCGGCCCAGCCCAGAGACGTCCTTACAGAGGCCTTTCGGGTCCGAGATCTCGTGGAACGCAACGTTAAGCGAAAGCCGGAGCCGTTTCGCCTGGGGGACCACGTCAACGCAGTTGGTCTCGGCCTTGTAGGTGGCGGCAAGGTAGGGTGGGTCAAGCCGCAGGCGACGACCCACCGGATTGCCGTCGCGTTTCTCAAGAGGAAGCAAGGCGGCATCACCTCATTTCCCCACCGGATTGCCGTCGTAAGTGATGACCTTGATCGCCTTGAACCCTGCCTTCGTCAGTTCCGGCTCGACGGTCTTGCGGTCGCCGACAACGAGGATGAAACGGTCGGCCGGGGCGACGACTTCGGTCATCGACTTCTGGGTCTCGGTAAGAGAGACGCGTTCCAGGTTGGGCAGGAAGGTCTCGAGGTAATCGGCAGGCAAACCGAATTCGGCGATCTCGGAAAGGGCGGAGGCGATTCCGGAGGGAGACTCAAACCGCTCGGGATAGCTCCGCGCCTCGGCGGACCGAGCCTTATCGACCTCTTCGGCAGTGATCGGCCGAGCCTTCGCGAGCGCGTCGAGCTCCTTGAGGATCTCCTGAAGTGCCGGCGCTGTGGCGTCGGCTCGCACGGCGGTCGAGACGCTCCAGACGCTCTTGCTGCGGTGGAAGTCGAAGGCCGAGCGGGCCCCGTAGGTGTAGCCGTGATCCTCGCGTAGATTCTTATTCAACCGACTCAAGAAATCTTCGCCAAGCAGATAGTTGCCGACCAGTGTTGCCATGTAGCGCGGATCGCGCCGATCTACCCAGTGCCGGCCCACGCTGATCACGCTCTGCACTGCGCCCGGCTTGTCCACCAGGTAGATGACGCCGGGCTCTGGTTTGACCTCGGCCACAGGCCTGGGGCTAGGGCCTGAATTGCCTCCTCGCCAGCGTCCGAGAGTTTGCTCGAGCGGGCGGGTCACCGCGTCCGGATCGACGTCTCCCGTGACGATGAGCGTGGCCCCCTTGGGTCCGAAACCGCGAGCGTGAAAGGCCCGGACTTCCTCGAGTGTCAGCCGCTTGACTGTCTCGGGATAGCCCTCGGCCGGTTTGCCGTAGGGGTGTTCGGGATTGTACATGACGATGGGCAGAGCGCGGCGGGCAAGCCAGTCAACATCTTCAGGGCCCTGTAGCAGGCTGGCAAGCTGCTGGGTCCGCTCGCGGTCGAAGTCCTTGGGATCGAACCGGGGAGACGCGAGCATCTCGGCCAGCAGAGTCAACGTCGGCTCCAGGTTCCGAGCCAGGACCCTGACGCCGACCGCCGTGTCGTCGTGGCCCGCGCCCACGCGTACCGCGGTGCCGAGTTGCTCGAACGCCTCGGCCAGCTCGGTGGCCGTGCGCGAGGCGGTGCCTTGATCGAGCAATCGCGCGGTCAAGTGCGCCAGTCCCGCTTTGCCCTGAGGATCGTCGCCGGTACCAACCGGGACAGTGAGCGACACTTGGACCAGAGGCAACATCTTCCACGTTGAGATCCAGAGGTCAATCCCGTTGGAGAGCGACCGGCGCACGTAGCGCGGAGGCTGAAACCCCTGTGGCATTGTTGGGCCGGGCAACTTTGACCAGTCCGGCCCTGCCGCGGGCGGTCGCGTGCTGACCGTGGCTTTTCCGGCCGTATCCGGATCGGGGCCGGCAGGAGCCAGCTCGGTCTTGGCCTCGCCGGGCTTCACCGGGCGTACCAACAGGGTCACCTTGTCGTCGGTGAGGTAGCGGGAGGCGACGCGCTGGATGTCGGCCGGAGTGACCTTGAAATAACGGGCGAACTCCTTGCGGTAATACTCCGGATCGTCCTTCTGGGCAAACCCCGTGCTGATCGCGATTGCCCGTCCGATAGCCCGGGTCAGCCGAGCGTACAGTCCGGTCTCGAGCCGTGCCAGAACGCGGGCCAGCTCGGCCGGCGAGGGAGGCTCCGCGCGCAGCCTGGCAATCTCCTTCTGGAACTCGCTCTCGATGTCGGCTGTCGTTTTCCCCTCGGCGGCTGTAGCCTGAAGCTTGAAGAGCCCGGCGATCTCCTTGGTGTCGTTATCAGCCGAAACATCCTTGGCCAGGCGCAGGTCGCGGACCAGGGTTTTATACAGCCGGGAGGTCTCGCCGCCGGCCAGCACGGTGGCCAGCATGTCGAGCGCGGGGGAGTCGGGATGATCGTCGGCCACAGTGGGCCACGACCAGTGAATTCGGGGGAGCTTGACCTCGTCGGCGAGCTCGGCGTGCGTGGATCGGGCGGCTACCGGCTGCGCGTGCACTGATGACGGGCGCGGGCCGGCGGATAACGGTCCGAAGTAGCGGGCGATCAGGTCTTTCGCCCGCGCGGGGTCGAAGTCGCCCACCAGGCAGAGGGTCGCGTTTGCCGGGTGGTAGAACTCGGCGAAGAACGATCTGAGATCGTCGAGCGAGGCGGCGCTCAGGTCTTTCATCGAGCCGATGACCGGCCAGGAATAGGGGTGGCCCTTGGGGAAGACCCGGGCCAAGAGCGTCTCCTCTACCAGCCCGTAGGGGACGTTATCGACGTCCTGTCGCCGCTCGTTCTTGACCACCTCGCGCTCGGTGTCGAACTTCGCCTGGTCCAGGGCGGAGGGAAGGAACGCCAGACGCTCGGCCTCGAGGTAAAGGGCCCGCTCCAGGTACTCGCTGGAGACCGTCTCGAAATAGACCGTCATGTCTTCCGTCGTGAACGCGTTCGATTGCGCCCCGGTCTCCTGGAGCGGGATGTCATAGTTGGCAACGTTCTTTGTGCCGCGAAACATCATGTGTTCAAAGAAGTGAGCGAAGCCCGTACGGCCCGCACGCTCGTTCTTGGAGCCGACGTGATAGGCGACGCAGACCACCACCCGGGGCACGCCGGCATCACGGTGCAGCGCAACCTTCAGGCCGTTCGGCAAGCGGTAAGATTCGATCTCGAGCTTGGGCCCCTCGAGATCGGGCTGTTCGCCAAGGGCCGAGGCGGCAGTCAAGGTCGCGAGCAAGAAAACGATGAGTCCTCGCATAAATCAATAAATCCACATCAGTGAAGTCTTGAGAATCAAGGCTCGACGCGGGCTTTGACCTCTCGCCCTGGTCGATGGCAAGGCCCCTTCAGAGCAGCGATGTTTCTTCGGGGCAACCCAGCATGAGGTTCAGGTTCTGGACGGCCACGCCCGCGGCCCCCTTGATCAGGTTGTCGAGGCAGGCGAGGATCACGATCTGACCGCGGACGACCCGGAGCGTGATGTCGCAATAGTTGGTGAGCGCGGAGTCCTTGGTCGCCGGCAAGTGGGAAACGATCCGGATGAACGGGCTGCGCGCATAGAACGACCGGAAAAGCTCGAGCAGGTCGTGCTCGACGGCTGCTTGCTTGGGCCGGGCGTAGATCGTGGCGAAGATGCCCCGGTCCATTGGCACCAGGTGCGGCGTGAAGATGACCTCGACCGCCTCGCCGCGCCCGCCGGTCATCGTCGTCAGCACCTGGTCGATCTCGGGAGTGTGCCGGTGCCAGCCGACGTTGTAGGCCGAGAAGCTCTCGTTGCACTCGGGGAAATGGAAGTTCAGCTTGGGCGATCGACCGGCCCCCGAGACGCCGCTCTTGGCGTCGATGATAATTCCGGTCCGCTCGATAAGATCCTCGGCGATCAAGGGCGCCAGGGCGAGGATGCTGGTCGAGGTGTAACAGCCCGGGTTGGCGATGAGCTGGGCCGGGGGAATCTGGTCGCGGAAGAGTTCGGGCAGGCCGTACACGGCTTGCTTCAAGCCGGGGAGGTCGGTGTGCTGGTGGCCGTACCAGTCGGCGTAGACTTGGGGATCGCTCAGGCGGTAGTCAGCGCTCAGATCGATCACCCGGACGTTCCTCTTTCGGAGGGCCGGAACGACGGCCAGGCTTGCCGTGTGCGGTAACGCGAGGAAGGCGAATGACGCACGCTCGGCGATCTGATCGGCGTCGAACGGTTCACAAGCCAGGTCGATCCGGCGGGTCAGGCTGGGATGGAGCGCGTCCACTCGGGGCGCTTCATCCTGGCGCGAGGTTGCCACGGTGATCCTGACCCGAGGGTGTCTGAGCAGGATCTGGATCAGCTCGCGGGCTGCGTACCCGGATGCTCCGACAATCGCCACTCCGACGTGACCGCTCACGCCATCTCCTTTCCTCTTGCCCGAACCGCGACCGCGGCGATGATGAGGCACCAGACTAGCCACGATGCCGATGAGATCGCCAGTCCCCAGGCGACGTCGCTTGCCACGTACTCGAGGTGCAACGTCCAGCGCCCGGGCCCGGGTACCCGAACTCGCTGCCAACCTCCCTCGCCGCGGTTGCGCCGGAATGTCGGCAGAATCTCGGCCGGAAACTCTCCTTGACCGGACCTGTCCAGCCAGCGAGCCCGCCACTGGGGGTCCGCCAGTTGCGTGACGATGACCCATCCGGGCGCATCGGCATCAACGGACACGTCCATGAGCTGAGCCCCGCGCGATTCTTCCCGCAGCGGCGCAGCCTGGTCAAACAGCTCCAGAAGCGGCTCGAGGTCGCCCGCCCAGATCTCCAGCATGGCCGGGCGACTCACGGCGGTCAAGGGGAGGAACCAGGCCCGGTGCGGGTCAGACTCGGGATGGAGGATGCGAAACCGCGACGACGACCAGGCTCCCTGCTCCGTTCTCCAGTTTCGCCCGAAGATCCACCCGGCCAGGATCGGATCGTCGACGGTCTCGGGCTCATCCTTGCTTCCCTTCGACCTGGCCAGCCATCGATCGATGGCAGTCTCGACGGGGTCCAGTACGCGCACTCCGACGCCTGCCGCGCGCATGGCCCGCCGTACGCCGGCAGGAAAGCCCTCCGGGCCAAGGCGTTCTCGCGCCAGATGATTCAGCGGCTCCAGGGCAGGCAGGTCGAGGGTCCGATAAGCGGCGACCGGCTCCAGTCCGACCAGCATCGGCAGATTGCCAAAGCAGTCGATGATCCTCGTGCCCCTCGGCTCCCTTGCCAGTCGCGCCAGAACGGGGCTCTGGTTCACGAGGGGGCGCACCGGCCCGACAGCAACCAGCCGGTGCCGGCTCAGAATCATGAGGTCAAGGAATGTCAGCAAGATCAAGCAGGCCGGCAAGTGCCCGCGCCGCGAACGAGGCGAAGTGAGCCGGGCGACGGCCAAAATCCCGACAAGTAGACCCGTCGTGCCGGCCAGCTCGCGCGCGTAGATCTCGGCTCGGCTTGCCACGAAAGTCCTCGAGTCGCCCGCCGGCCTGCGGGCTTCGGCCAGCACGGCGAGGAGAGTGAAGTCGCCCGTCCAGGGACGCGACTGAAAAGCCTTCTGAAAGAGGCCGGCTAACCAGGGACGCCCGGCCGATGAGCCGCTGCCCAGGGCCAGCTCGATCAGCCCGAGCACGACGAGAATCCAGGCCGCCGAAAGGCCTGTCAGCCATACCAGGGATCGTCCCGGCCTCGGCCAGTCGAGACAGCGATCCAGCCCCTTTCCCGCCAGGATCGACAGGGCCAGGGCGGTTGCCAGGCTCCATCGCGCGGGGGCCCGAAAGAAGGAGAATCCCGGTACGCTGATCAAGAGCCGGAAACCCGGAAAGTACGGGCCAAAACTGAGCACGAGGGTCGTGGCCGCGACAACCGCCAGGATCCGGACCGAGCGATCGCGGCGGAACTCGTGGAGGACAACCAGGATTGCCAGGAAGAACGGCACTAACCCCACGTAGCTCAGCAGCTCCTCGGGCGTGGTATGAAACGGGTCCCAGACCAGTGGGCGCCAGCGGGGCGAGCGATGAAACAACCCCGGCGCGATGTAATTGACCAGATGCCAAGGCGTGGCGGCGAATCCGGAAAGATACTCGAAATCGCGCTGAGCCGCGGCCAGGCGAGCCAGGCGAGCCGTCGGCCAGAGTTGAAGCGCCGTCAGTGGAAAAACCGCAATCAGGCAACCGCCGATCGCCAGAGCCTGCCTCGTTCCGCGGGCGAAAGTGATACCTGATGTTCTCTCCTCGACCCATTCTCCACAGATCCATGGCTCGAGCACGAACCAGACCACCATCAGGACGATGCCCACCTGAGTCAGAAAAGCGATCTGGAAGTGACCGGGCAAGACTTGCAGCACCAGGACCAGGCTCAAGAGAAACAACCTCGAGGCCAGAGTCATTCCGCGTGACGTGAGAAGCGACCACGTCAGTGCCCAGGCCCAGGGCATCCATGAGCCGGTGGTATAGCCCCAGGGATGAGGCATGTGAATGACAAAGAACCCTGACGCCGAGAAGGCAAAGGCCGCCAGGCTCGAGCCGATCGGTGTGACCCCGAACCGTCGCGCGGCCCACCAGGCCCCCAGAGCCCCCCAGAGCGTGTGCAGAAGCAGGCTTGCCACATAGGCCCATTCCGTCGGCAATAAGCCGTAAAGAATGAGGTGCGGAGGGTAGAAAACTCCCATCTGGCTCTCGCCGATGCCAGGGAACCCATAGCCCCAAAGATCGTTCCAGATCGGCAGCCGCCCTTCCCCCAGCGCAGAGCCGAGCACCCCCATCAAGCCAAGGAAAAACCGGGTGACATCGCCGCCGACCGGCATCTTGCCGCCGACGCCGATAGGCCAGAGCCAAAGCAACAAGCCAGCCATCAACAGCAGGATCGCAAACCGGCCACGGCTGGCTTCCGCGGAGTCAACCATAGTCCTCAACTTCATCGCGGCCTCTGATCCTTCCAGCTTTGGCTGCTTTGCCTGATCTCTCCAAGCCAGACTGCAACGATGGCCATTCAGCGCTCTGCCCTTTCGAAAACTGAAGGAAATCTTTACAAACTGGTTCACGATTTTACACAAAGGAGTGATCGTGCCGGGACAATCATCCCACGGCTTCGTCGGCTATGATTGCTCCTTACATCAGGTTTGGAAGAATCTTGGCGATTGAGTCGATCATGCGGCTTGTTTGGCATTTAACCTGCTGAACTCCCCCGTCGATGAATCGGTTGTCGCGTGAAGTGCACGCGCCGGTGCAACCTTGACTCAAAAAGGAGGGAGTCATGCTGGTACTGAGCAGGAAGCTTGGGCAGAGTCTTCGGGTGGGAGATGGGGTTCGAATCACGGTGTTGAAGATCGACAACAATGCGGTCCGGATCGGGATCGAAGCTCCGGAGGACGTGCCGATCCGGCGCCAGGAGATCGCGTTCGAGCTTCCCGAGCCCCTTTCCAAGGAGGCAGCCGAGTATCGTTGACCAGCCTTTGGTCTCCAATCATCCAGGTTGGACCGGTCTTCACCAGGTCTGTATGCTGACTATGGGTCGTCTGTCGGGCTCGCTGGTGCGTGCCGGGATGAGTTTGACGATCGAGGTCGGCCGCGATGCGGGTGGTGATTGCTCCGGACAAGTTCAAGGGGAGCCTGACGGCGCTCGAGGCGGCCGAGGCAATGGCGCGGGGCCTGTCCAGGGTTGATCCCTGCGCCGAGATCGACCGCGTGCCGATGGCTGACGGCGGCGAGGGAACCGTCGCGGCGCTCGTTGCGGCGACGGGTGGCTCGTATCGCACGGTCACGGTCACTGGACCGCTGGGCGAGCCGGTGGTCGCCTCTTTCGGACTTCTGGGCGACGGGCGCACCGCAGTGCTCGAGATGGCTTCTGCCTCGGGGCTCTGGCTCGTGCCGCCCGCCTTGCGAGATCCCTTGCGGGCCACCACGCGGGGCACCGGCCAGTTGCTCCTGGCGGCGCTCGAGGCCGGCGCCCGGCGCGTGATTGTGGGCATCGGCGGCAGCGCGACCAACGATGGAGGAGCCGGCCTTGGCCAGGCACTCGGCTTCCGCCTTCTCGACACCCACGGACGCGAGCTCGAGCCGGGCGGGGGCGAGCTGGATCGGCTGGCCAGGATCGAACGCACCGACCAGGCGGCCGTCCTGGGCTCGGCCACCATCGCCGTTGCCTGCGACGTGACCAACCCTCTCTGCGGCCCGCAGGGCGCCTCGGCGGTGTATGGACCGCAAAAAGGAGCCACGCCCGAAATGGTGGAGAGGCTCGATCGCAACCTCGGCCACTTCGCGGACATCGTTGCGCGCGACCTGGATGTCGCAGTTCGCGACATCCCCGGCTCGGGCGCGGCGGGGGGTCTAGGTGGGGGGTTGGTGGCGTTCGCCGGGGGACGGCTCGAGGGTGGGGTCAACCTCGTCATCGAGGCCGTGAACCTGCGCGA
>JBAUOX010001311.1:0-5839 GCA_049579985.1 Isosphaeraceae bacterium
GACCAGGCGCGCGAGCTCCTCGGGGTCCTGGCCATCGAGGGAGATCTGCAAGACCTCGGTTCCCTGAAGAAACTGAGCTTGCAGATTCTCCGCGAGCCATTCGGCCGGCCTCGCTTGCTCGCGGATCATCTTGAGGTCGCTGATCCCGCGCTGCCCGAGCGCGGTATTGATGACGAATCGGCTCTTGATCTGGATCAACTGGCTTTTCTCGTAACGCTGGGATCCGTCCCTATCCGTCTCGGCGTCGATGGTCTTCCACATGATTTGCGGTGTCGCGGCCCTCACCAGCACCTTGGCCTGGGCCTGGTATTTCGGGGGGGGGAGCAGGAACCAAGCGGCCAGCGAACTGACACCCGACACCAGGATCGCCAGTCCCAACGCCAGTGCCAGCCGACGTTTGAGCGCCCTGAGCAAACCCATCGGGCTGGGGCCGGAGGTCGGCTGGGGATGAACGACCACGGGATAAGCCGAGTGGACCATCCCGGTTCCATCACTGCCGATGGCTTCCACGACTGTCGCAGTCGTCGAAATCGGTCCGGTCAGCTCACCTGTGACACGACTTGACTGGTTCATCACTGAGTACCTGAACAGTTCGAGAAAGTGTCTTGCAGATCACGGCCGAACAGATCGCCAAAAGAAACCGACGCTCGGTCGCATGAGATCAGCGCCCTCGGCTCGCTCGAGGAACAGTGGGCGACGGATTGGGCGACTGGTGGGCCGCCCAGCGCCCGCTGGTGGAGATGCCGGCCAGAACAGGCGTCGCTTCCACTTCGACGAGAATATGCGAGAAAATCCAGATCTCGCACCAGTAAAGGACGAGTGCGAAGGGGATCATCACCCAGCCGGCAAAATCGTGATAAAACTTATCCGCGATCTGTCCGCCAATCGTCTCATGGAGGACGCCTGTCAGAATGATGCGTGCGATATTCGCCAGCAGGGCAACCGGGATCGCGCTAAGAACCAAGACGATCCTGTCGAGAACTGGGCGATTGACGACCAGAGCCATGCCCACAGACAGTGCGATGAACGTGATCACCATGCTGAGACCGCTACAGGCTTCCACGACTCCGATTTTGGCATCATTCAACTGGATCACATTGCCTTCCGCGAATGCCATGAAGCCCAGGGTTTGCAGCGCGAACGTGCTGGCCAGAGTCGCGAGCCACTGAAGCGGCGGTCCGAGGGCATTCTCAACACGCCAAGGGAGCGGGATCATGAAAAACAGGAACACGATCGAAGGCCACGACCATCGCAGAGCCGGCCATCCTCCCAGCACCATTGCAACCCCGGCGAGATAAGGTAGAAGCGCCAGTCCCTCGATCGTTCCCTGGCGAAAATACCCGCCGACCAGCAAAATGACCGCCCCCAAGGCGATGAACGCCAACCCCCGGCTGCTCGATCGCAACTCTTCGCCTGGAATCCGGCTCCGTCTCATCCAGAGCATCGCCAGCGAAAACATGGGGACCAGATAGCCATGCGCGTATCGCGGATCGTTGGACCACCGTTCCGCCATGGCGACGAGAATCGGCCAGAACGCCCACAAAAGCCCCGCTGCCAGCACGGCAAGAGAAGCGATGAGAGGCCCAAGTGTTGTCCGCCGCATGATCATGGTCCTCAAAACCGCAAAACTGAGCTAGAGTCTCGTGATGACGACGTGTGGCGACCCACTTCGAATTAGGTGCACAACAGCTCTACCTGGTCGATTCCGCCCGCCAATCATCATACGCATGTTCGATAAGAATCTTCCAGTTTGCTTCGCAGAACCCTCAGTCGCGAACGAAACGTTGAACAAAAACGACGTCGTACACAACAAGACCAAGCTTAAAATTCCGATGCGAGATGGCCAGGGTGCTTCGCAAGGAAGCTACTCGCGGTCGCTTTGATGGCTTGGCTCCCACCTACAGCCGGGCGGCGTGGGCTCGTTTCCTGGCGAGCCGAGCCTTCGCGATCATGATACTGCGCATTGAGTCGCCCATTAATAATATTCTCTACGACCGCAAGCATCAAGCATGTCCTGGCATCGAGGGCATTTCCTCTTGAGAACCATTGAGGTGTTGCCTTTGGTAAACATGACGACCGCACATTGTTAGGCCAGTATAATCCGGGCCCGAGGGCTGATCGCGTTCTTCATGGCATTGCGGGTGTCAACGATCAGCGCTGCATGCTGGGCAATCCAGTCCCAGTCGTAGGCCGAATGGTCCGTAACAACGAGCACACAATCCTGAGAACCGAGGTACTCCACCGTCAATTCCTGGCTGGACATACGGAGCTGCGGATAATGGCGCATCGGGGGAAGAACGGGAATGTGAGGGTCGTTGTAATGGACCACGGCTCCTTTCTTCAGCAGCAGTTCCATCAACTCGAACCCCGGCGACTCGCGGGGGTCGTCCACGTCCTTCTTGTAGGCCATTCCCAGCAGAGTGATCTTACTCTCCTTGATCGGTTTGCAATCCTCGTTAAGCGCGTCCGCGATCTTACTGACGACGTAAGCAGGCATGGCCGTGTTGATCTCTCCCGCCAGCTCGATGAACCGGGTTGCAAGACCATATTTTCGGGCCACCCAGGTCAGATAGAAGGGATCGATCGGAATGCAATGGCCGCCAAGTCCCGGCCCTGGATAGAATGCTTGGAAGCCGAACGGCTTGCTCTTGGCTGCCTCGATCACGTCCCAGACATTGATACCCATTCGATCATAAAGCATCTTCAATTCATTGACGAGTGCGATATTGATGGCGCGGTAGGTGTTTTCAAGAATCTTGCATGCCTCTGCCACCTCGGGGCTGGAGACGGAGACAACCCGCACGACCACTCTGCCATAAAGCGCGACCGCGAGTTCCAAGCTGGCTGGCTCCAGTCCCCCCACGACCTTGGGAATGGTCGGCGCCGAAAACTGCGGGTTCCCGGGGTCTTCCCGCTCTGGACTGAAAGCAAGGAAAAAGTCGCGTCCGGGTTCCAATCCTCCGGCCGCCAGCAGGGGGAGGACCACTTGCCTGGTGGTTCCCGGGTACGTGGTGCTCTCCAAGACGATCAGTTGACCAGGTCGGAGCCGCTCTGCAATGGCCCGGGTCGAGTTGACTATATACGTCAAGTCCGGCTCGCGGGCCTCGGTCAGTGGAGTCGGGACACAGACGATGATCACATCCGGCTCATCGAGTCGCTCGAAGGAAGTTGTGGCTTCAAAGCGTTGTTCTCGAATCCGCCTGATTGTCGAATCAGGAATGTGACCGATGTAGCTCTGTCCCTCCTCGAGCCTGGCAACCTTGACAGGGTCGACATCGAACCCCAGTACCGCGATTCCCCGCTCCGCGAAGGCACGCGCCAGGGGCAGACCAACGTAGCCCAGCCCGATGATACCCACTCGCACGGTCCCTGATTCGATCTTCGACAGCAGCGAGGAGTGATGAAGGCTGCTCGTTCCAACTGAGTCGGAGTCCTCTGTTATCATTGCGACCAATACCTTGTCGTGGACGTTGAGCGCTGACGCTGACATTGAGCAAAGTTCCCGATCGATGGCCAGGCCGATCCGCCCGCACTGAGCTCACTGAGAGGATCCAGCCTTTTCATTCGAAGGAATTTACCCGGTCCCAGGCGCCGCGACAACTACGATTCGGCGTTTCGAGCGACTCGAGCGAAAAGGCAACATCATGTTCACATGACGTGATGAGGTCGGTCTCTCAGGGCCGCCTCATCCCCGGTTCGCCCGGTGCGAGGCGATCAACCCCGCCGGCCCCTCATGAGAGAGAATTCTCGGGCTGTATCGCAGCTCGCTCGATGATCGTGGCGACGTACATGAAACATGAAACCGCGACATGCCGTCGCCGATCATCGGTACCGGCACTCCGCGATCAATCAGCCGCTCGAACGTGACGATAGTCAGGTCGGGGCGATTCACGGCTTTTTCTCCGTGGAGAACCTCGGTCCGATGAAGGGCAACCCCTGGAGACGATGGAATGCGTGAGCGGGAGGCCGGCATGCAAAGTTCTTCGCCGACTACGGGCTGACGGTCGGCCAAATGCATGATGGCATCAGGGCGACCCCCGTCCGACTACAGCGGTCGGCTTGTTATAGGTGTGCTGGAAGCAGTAAGTGACAGTGCAGATTCCGAATTCCCGCCTATTGCAAGGTACTGCCGTCAAAAAAAGCTTGCCGCTGCCGCCACAGACAATTACAAATTCAGGTTATAAAAGGAGCCAGTAACGCATTGACCAGGAATATACTAAGATACTCAGAGTAACATGCATTTAATGTGTGCGAAGCCTGCCATAATTCCATGTCTCTCAATGAGAATTCAACTACATAGTACAGTCTGGACCATGCCGTCTTGAGACATCATTAACCCATGTACTATCACACCCCGTCAGACAGAAAATCCTGGATGTCAATTCTTCCCGCGTTGGTCACAATTTGTTTGAAATTATTGTATAGCCGGTTAGTCTAGTCAATGATCTCGAGAGAACCTTGCTGACCGCCGAGAATGCCACGTTAAGTGCATATATGCACATTACTTTAAGTTGTTTTCTGCGTTGATTGCAAGACTCAAAGAACAGTTGGATGAGGTAGTTCTCCGTGACACTGATCCGACGCCGGATTATAGCGAGGCAATGCGCGGTGAGATCAATCAGTAGTGCGCCCCCTCGTCGATGTATGGGAAAAAACCAGCAGATTTGCCATAGGAACAAACCGGTCCTAGGGTTGAGCTGAAAGGGAGCTATCTCCCTCCGGAATGATCTGTCACGGAACCTTGAAATCCTGCCGACTGACGATCTAATCCGCTCAGCCCCTACCGCATTTACACATGCCGGATTATCAATGGAGTATGCATCCATGTGGCCTCCCTCCTCTCCGAGCGGGCACGCCGTTCTTGGTCTGAACTCTACGCGTCCGAGCCGACGTCGCCGTCGACGTCGCCGGCTTGAGCTTCAACTCGAGAGGCTCGAGGATCGTCAGCTCTTGAGCGGTTCGGCGTCCTCGTCAGTCGTTCCGTCGGTCTCGTTCATCAAGCAGGACACGACGACGCAGGGTAAATGGATCGGCACCTACGGCTCCCAGGGCTACGACGTCATCGGCAACGCGGCCAGCCTGCCCGGCTACGCCACCGTCACGCCCGCGGGACAGACGAGTTACACCTGGGCCGCGAGCTCGACCGACCCGAGGGCGCTCCAGGATGCCGGCGGCACCGGACACATCGCCGCCTGCTGGTACTCGGCCTCCAGCTTCACTGTCGACGTGAACCTGACCGACGGTCAGACGCACGACCTGGAGTTGTACTTCCTCGACTGGGACACCACCGCCCGTGGCGAAACGGTGCAGATCAGTAACGCCTCAACGGGCGCGGTGCTGGATACCGAGACGGTCACGTCGTTCAACTCGGGCGTCTACCTCGACTGGGCTGTCAGCGGGAACGTGGACATCACGCTCACGCACCAGGCCGGGGCCAACGCCGTCCTCAGCGGCCTGTTCTTTGACCCGCCTACGATAGCGGCGCCGACGGCGAGCATCTCTGGCCCCAGCTCGGGAACCACGATTTCAGCATCGGCCGCGTCGCTGGTCGTCAGCGCGGGGAGCAACATCACCACCAATGCGGGTTCTACCGTCACGTTCGCGGGATCGGTGTCAGGGGGGACGGCGCCGTACAATTACTCCTGGAACCTCGGCGACGGCACCACATCCGCCGGTAACTCGGCGAGCTTCACCCAGACCGATACAACCACGCAGGGCAACTGGACCGGGGTCTATGGCGCTGCCGGCTACAATGTGATCGGGTCGACCTCGAGCTACCCCTCTTACGCAACCGTGACGCCTTCGGGTCAGGCGTCATGGACCTGGGCTGCCACGACCT
>JBAUOX010001312.1:0-4278 GCA_049579985.1 Isosphaeraceae bacterium
CAGAGCAGGGAGCTGACGACCTACCCCGTGAGCTGTCCGCCGATCTCTTCGGCTTCGGAAGTGTCTCCGGAGATGGATTCTGCGATGACCTTCTCCGCGAGTGTATCGAGGTGTTCGCAAAGCGCCTCATCTAACGCGACGAACTCGGCCCAGAGTTGGTCGACGAAGGACGGGGGGATTCGCACCATGACCGTGTTCCGGCGCTGTCGCAAGTAGCGATACGGGCGCAGCCCATAGCGCCGGAGCAGTGCCAGGAAGAGCTTTCGCGACCAGGTGTTTTCGAGAGAGAAGCGATACTCGGTTGGCGGATCCGAAACCTTGAGCGATGCAAGGCGCTCCGAGATCCGCCGGAGAGCGTCGGCCGCTGCGTTGCGTTCGCCATCGGTAGCCGCCCCAGCATGAAGGGCCTCGATGCGCCGGATCTTGTCCAGAAGCTTCGTGTGCTCGTCCATGGGAGTAAGGAATGCCGCTACGTATGCCCGACAACCAAGCTCAGCGGACCGGACCGCGAGAGCGACCCTCAGGTTACCACAAACGCAACGGCCGGCCCGGTCCGCTGCAGCGCCAGGGAAGCCCAGAGGTTACTTGGCTTTCTTCGCTTGCGTCGACAATTCACAATGTACCCCTGACAGCCGGGAGGTTCCATGCCTTTACCCGTTCTCCTTGCCCCATGCCTCGCGTAATTCCTCGGGCCAGTAGGGGCAGAACGGGTCAAACCGGTCAGGCCAGGCACCATCGATTGAGTAGACAGGGGAATGAGGCGCCAGGGGCGACTTGGCGGGTCAAGTCCAGGCCACGCAACCGCAATTGGGGCAGAGGATTCTCACTGGCAAGGGTATTTCCTTACCCCAAGCTCCTCATTTAGCTCAGGCGAAGGTGCCTGGCCAAAACTTCTGATACCACTGTCAGCGCTCAGTCCTCCCCTCGATCAGAGCCTTGAGCACTTCGTCCGCCGCCTCGCGATCGTCGACCTCGCGACGGCTCCAGCGCTCCAGCACAGGGGCCACGGCGATGGACATTTGCCCGAACCGATCCGCCAATTGCTGCTGGACCAGCCTCAGCAAAGCCCGACGATCGTGTCGTTCCTCGGGTCGCCGAGTGGGGAGGGACTCGACGACCCCCCAGAGCTCGTCCAGCCCCCAGCCCCGGCCGCTACTGGCGCGGAGCACGGGGACCGGGCGGCAGCCGGGGAGGTTGAGCAGGTCGCGAACCTCCGACTCGGTCCGCTCCGCCCCGGGCAGGTCGGCCTTGTGGACGACGACCACGTCGGCGACCTCCAGGAGCCCGGCCTTCTGCCACTGGAGTTCGTCTCCGGCCTCCGGCTGAACGAGGAGGACCAAGACGTCGACCAAGTCCCGGACGGCCGTGTCCCCTTGACCCGCCCCGGCCGTCTCCACCAGCACGACGTCGAAGGGAAACGCTTTGAGCGACCGGATCATGAGGTCGATATCGTCGGCGATGCCCTCATGCCCCTCCGGGGCGGTCACGCTGCGGATGAAGACACCGGGATCCTCGGGGTGCCCGGGCATGCGGACGCGATCGCCCAGGAGGGCGCCCCCGGTGAGGGGGCTCTCTGGGTCACAGGCCAGGACTGCCACAGTCCGCCCGCGGCCGCGCACCACGCCGATCAACTGACCGACCAGGGTGCTCTTGCCTACGCCCCCGTTGCCGGTGACGGCCACGACCCGGGAGGGACCCGGATCGCGGGGGAGCGCCGCCCGGATCGCCTCCCGCTGCTCGCCGCGGGCGATCAGGGTCAACAGCCGGGCCAGGGCCGTCCTGTCGCGCCGGCGGAATCGCTCCAGGAGCGGCTCAATCGTGGACACGGCGCGGCTGCTCCCGCAAGAAGTCCGAGATCTCGCCCAGAGGGGTCCCAGGGCCGAAGGCGCGGACGACGCCCAGCTCCAGGAGCTTGGGGACGTCCCCGGGGGGGATGATGCCCCCGACGATCACGCCGACGTGCCCCAGATCCGCCCGAAGGAGCAGCTCCAGCACCCGCGGGACCTGGGTCATGTGCGAGCCGCTCAGGAGGCTCAGGCCCAGCCAGTCGGCGTCCTCATCGGCGACGGCGCGGACGACCGCCTCGGGGGTTTGCCAGAGACCGGCGTAGATCACGTGGAAGCCGGCGTCGCGCAGCCCCCGCGCCACCACCCTGACCCCCCGGTCGTGGCCGTCGAGGCCGACCTTGGCCAGGATGATCCGCACGGGCTGGGGTTGGAGCGTCATGAGTCCTCCGCATATAGGCAGGGTGGGCCGGGGTGGCCCTGGGTTACCAGATTGCGGCGCCCTTGTCCCGGCCGAAAACGTCGGCCAGCGCGGTCATGACCTCGCCGACCGTGACTCGGGCCCGGGCGGCATCCAGGAGCGTCGGCATCAGGTTCGTGCGCCCCAAGGCGGTACGCCGGACGTCATCCAGCACTCGGCGCACGTCGGCCTGGTCGCGCCGCTCCTTCACGCGGCGGAGAGCCGCCACCTGCTCCCGCTCCACCGCGTCGTCGACGACAAGCAGACCGATCGGTGTCTCGTCCCGCTCCTGGAACGCGTTGACGCCCACGACGACCTTGCGCCCCGCGTCGACCTCCCGCTGGTAGGCAAAGCTGGCCTCGCCGATCTCGCGGCGGAAAAAGCCGGCTTCAATCGCCGCGATCATGCCCCCGAGCCGGTCGATCCGCTCGAAGTAAGACGTCGCCTCGCGTCGCATCCGTTGCGCCAGGGCCTCGAGGAAGTAGCTGCCGCCGAGCGGGTCGACGGTGTTCGTGACGCCGGTCTCGTAGGCCAAGACCTGCTGGGTGCGCAGCGCCAGGGTGGCCGCGTGCTCTGACGGCAGCGCCAGCGTCTCGTCCAGGCTGTTGGTGTGCAGCGACTGGCAGCCGCCCAGGACGGCGGCCAGGGCCTGGTAGGCCACGCGGACCAGGTTCACCTCCGGCTGCGTGGCCTGCAACGAGCAGCCGGCCGTCTGGGCGTGGAACCGAAGCCTGCAGGACGCCTCGTCCTGTGCCCCGTAACGCCGCCGCATGGCGTCGGCCCACAGCACGCGGGCCGCCCGGTACTTCGCCACCTCCTCGAACAGGTCGTTGTGCGCGTTGAAGAAGAAGCTCAGCCGCGGCGCGAAGTCGTCGACCCGCAGGCCGCGGGCGAGGCACTGGTCGACGTAGTGGAACCCGTCGGCCAGGGTAAACGCCAGCTCCTGCACCGCCGTGGAACCGGCCTCGCGGATGTGGTAGCCGCTTATCGACACCGGGTTCCAGCGGGGCACGTGCCGGGTGCAGAACTCGATCAGGTCGACCACCAGCCGCACGGAGGGCTCGGGCGGGAAGATGAACTCGTTCTGGGCGTGGTACTCTTTGAGGATGTCGTTCTGGGTCGTGCCCCGCAACCGGCGCAGGTCCAGGCCCTGGTCCTGGGCGTGGGCGAAGAAAAAGGCCATGACGACTATTGCCGGGGCGTTGATCGTCAGGGACACCGAGACCTGGTCGAGGTCGATGCCGTCGTAGAGCTGCCGGACGTCCTCGATCGTATCGACCGCGACCCCGAGCCGGCCGACCTCGCCCTCGGCGTGGGGGTCGTCACTGTCCAGCCCCATGAGGGTGGGCAGGTCGAAGGCCGTGCTCAAACCGGTCTGGCCCTTCTCGAGCAGGAAGCGGAACCGGGCGTTGGTCTGGCGGGGCGTGCCGAACCCGGCGAACTGCCGCATGGTCCATAACTGACTGCGGTACATGGCCGCGTGGACCCCGCGCGCGAAAGGAAGCTGGCCCGGGTAGCCGAGGTCGGATTCGTAGTCGAAGCCCGGGAGGAGGTCCGGGGTATAGAGCGGCTGGACGGGCTGACCGCTGATTGTGGTCGGCGGCTGCTCGCGCGCCGGCCCCCGGCGCAACTCCTCCTGCCAGCGATCGCGGGCGCAGCCATCCGGGACAGGTTCCATGGCCGTGGTCCTCAACAACCGGGATCTCCATATCCATGATACCCGGAACCACCCGACGTTCCAACGGGCACGAGATCGCCCCGCATCCCCCGCAGCATTGTTGGGCCCGTCGTAGATGTTCGATCTCGGTCACCGCGCGATCAGCTCCTCGTAGCGATTGTGGGGACCGATCCAGAACCAGACCAACCCCTCGGGGCGATGCCTTGCCAGCGCACGGATGCGCAGACCAACACGAGCCGACCAGAAGGCCCCGACCCTCTTGAGCCGCAAGGACGGATGGCGCGGGTCGGCCTGAAGCATCGCGAAGCACCGGTCAGCCAACTCCCGGGTCTCCGGCGGCAAGCGGCGATAATGGA
>JBAUOX010001313.1:0-1600 GCA_049579985.1 Isosphaeraceae bacterium
ACTTTACGTTCGCGACGACGCCAGTCACCCCCACCAGCCAAGCCGCGTTCCTGTCGAGCGTGACGGCCACCATCGATGCTGTTTAACTTTCTTGATGAGGTGGACCCCTAAAACTGGACCACTCGAGCGGACAGTTTGCTCCTCAACGTCGGCGAGTAGCTCGGCAGCAACCTAAGCGCAATACGTGAGTTGCGACCCTATTACTGCCGTTACGTCCACTGGTGAAACTGTCCGCGCCTGTCCGCCGCATCTGAGAAAGTCCCCCGCGAGCGTTATCTCCCTCCCATCAGATTCACTGGCCACTGACCACTGATGAAACTGCGGGGCCCGATTGCGTCGAATTCCTCGATGGCGAGAGATTCCACCGGAATTCGTGAAGTTGCGACCGGCCGGCTGCCGAAACCAGGGAAGTGGATAAACGGCACTCGCGCATCGCGAGCGTACCCGGATCAGACAACGTTTCGATCAGCTCCAGCGTCGCGTGAACTCAACGTGTGATCAGGAGGATTGCCGTTCGATCATCCGCGTCCCGCCGTTCTGACCGCGAGGAGGGCGAACGACCCATGCGCACCCCGAGCTTGTACCGAGGCCTCCTCATCCTTCCGCTTTGCATGCTCGGATGTTCACAAAACTGGACTGTCCGGAAACCGCCGGGGGACGACGTGAAGACCGTGGCTTCGGTGGGCGACAATTCCCTGCCGATCCGCTCCGGGACGCCTGACTCCTCGGTCCGGGCTCAGGACACCGAGCCGATCCTTCCCACGCCCAGCCGCGGGCGAATCTCGGGCCGCGTCTATGATGAGCGCGGCAAGCCCGTGCCCAGTGCCAAGGTGCGGCTGGCGGTGGGGGGCGAGTCGGGAGGCAAGGCGGTCTCTTCAGTGACCGACCGCTCGGGAGCGTTCACACTCCGCGGACTTCGGCCCGGGTCGTCCTACACTGTGATCGCGGAATACGAGGGCGAGAACGGACTGATGACCGGCCGGGTCGAGGCCGAAGCGCCCGACACCGATGTGCGGATCGGCTTGCAGCCCCGGGCCGCGGATGGCGACGATGTCCGCACCACGATCCGGCCCGCTCGACCGAACGTCGCGCCGATTTCCAACGTCGAGGATTCTGACGAAGCCGAGAACACGGGGCCATTATCGGCCCGGACGAGTCGCGATGACCTCGAGCCGCCGGCGCTCGAGGCCGATGCGATGCGGGGAAATGACAATGGGAGCCGACCGAGCCCGCGGATCTCTGCCTCGGCAGAATCCAGCGGCAAGAGTTCGGGCTGGACTCAGGGCCACCGGCCGGTCGATCGTTCCGCGGCGGGGCAGGGCGGTGCAAGCGGCTCAGGCTCAGGATCGGCGGCGGGAAGCTCTCGGGCCTCGAGAGTCCCGCAGGAAACCGACGGCGATGACGAAGTGAACCCGCTGCCGCCAGCGCTCGAGCCGGGAAAAGTCGGGTCGAAGCTGGAACTGGAGGATGCCCAGGATTATTCGATCGCACTTGCTCGGCGCCAGGCCTCATCGCAGGGGCAGCGGAGGCGCGCCGGCGCCGTGCGATCGACGCCGGCTGTCGCGGCCGATGCCGGTCTTGATGACGGTCCTGCTACGAC
>JBAUOX010001314.1:0-9955 GCA_049579985.1 Isosphaeraceae bacterium
CTGATTCTGATCCGTTTTTCATCCGTGTTTCATCCGTGGCTGAAAATGAATTTGTTTCATCCATGGCCAAGACGTTCACTTACCTTCGATGGCGAGACGACGGCACTCCCGCGGCGGGGACGTTCGAGGGCTGGCCCAAGACGCTCAGAGAGTTCACCATGCTCGACCCCTGCTGCGGCAGCGGGCATTTTCTGGTGGCGGGCTTCCACCTGCTGGTGCCGCTGCGGATGCACGACGAGGGACTCTCCGCCAAGGAGGCGGTCGATGCCGTGCTGCGAGAGAATCTCTTTGGCCTCGAGATCGACCCGCGTTGCACTCAGATCGCCGCATTCGCCCTGGCTATGGCAGCCTGGAAGTTCTCTGATGAAAACGGCGAGCCGCTTGGCTATCGCCCCTTGCCCCCACTCAATGTCGCCTGCTCGGGCCAGGGTGTGGTCGGGACGAAGGAGCAGTGGACAAGGTTCGCAGACGGTGATTCCCGCTTCAAGGAGGGCATGGAGCGGCTCTATGACTTGTTCCGGAAAGCTCCGACGCTCGGCTCGCTGATCGACCCGCACACTGTGGCCGACGATCTCTTCGCCCTCGGCTTCGAGAGCTTGAAAGGAACGCTCGACCGCGCCCTTAAGAAAAACGAATCCAAGAGCGATCCCGACCGCGCCGCCGCCGGTGTCGCGGCTCAGGGGATCGCGCTGGCGGCCTCGCTCATGGCGCGAGAGTTCACCCTGGTCGCTACCAATGTCCCGTACCTCGGCAAGCGGGGGAAGGTCGCCGATGAATTGATCGACTACATCGTGGATGTTCACCCCGCCGCAAGGGCCGATCTCGCAACGGCCTTTGTCGAGCGTTGCCTAGGACTCTGCGCCCAGCGGGGGACCGCCGCCCTTGTTACGCCGCAAAACTGGATGTTTCTCACCACCTATAAGGGGTTGCGCGAGCGCCTGCTTCGTGAACTAACATGGGGCATGGTTGCGAACCTCGGCCCAGGGGCTTTCGAGACGATTAGTGGCGAGGTGGTGAAAGCCGCTCTCTACGTCTTGTCTTCCGCTGCTCCGAACAAGACACAAGTCATAGCTGGTCTCGATGTTTCCAATCGTCGTGGAGCGGACCAAAAAGCAACGAGGCTGCGGGAGGATGCAATCCTGCTGCTGCCACAAGCAGGTCAGTTGCTCAATCCGGATTCTCGCATGGTTCTCGGGAGAGTTACCCATGGTGACTTGCTTGACCGGTACACCCTTTTTCCGCAAGGCATCAAGACGGGCGACGACGACCGCTGGAGAAGGCGCTACTGGGAAATCCCAATGATCAAGGATGGTTGGGAGTTCTATCAGAGCACTGTTGAAGAAACCACCGTTTATGGAGGTCGCGAGCATATTATTGACTGGAGACTCAATGGACAAGGAATGGTAAGGGCACGAGTTGGAAGTTCAGCCGTTGGCAAGCGCGGCGTCGCTGTCAGTCAGATGGGACAACTGCCGGTAACAATCTACGACGGTCAGCGATCTGATAGCAACGTCGCGCCAATAGTTCCCTTAAAGGACAAGGACCTTCCCGCCATCTGGTGTTTCTGCAAATCCCCCGAGTTCAACGCCGCCGTACGCAGAATCGACAAATCGTTGAAGGTCACGAACGCCACGCTCGTCAAGGTCCCCTTCGACCTCGAGCGCTGGCAGCAGGTCGCCGCCGAGGAATACCCGAACGGACTCCCCGAGCCTCACAGCGTCGACCCCACCCAATGGCTCTTCGAGGGCTATCCCAAAGGCTCGGCCGACCCCCTCCAGGTCGCCGTGGCCCGGCTGCTCGGCTACTGCTGGCCGGATCAGGAACGAGACGACCTCGATGTGTTGGCCGACAAGGACGGCATCGTCCCCATCCCCTCCATGCGGGGCGAACCGCCCGCCGCAGATCGATTGCGTGAGGTCTTGCGAACAGCCTTCGGGTCGGAATGGTCTGGGTCGTTCGAGCATAAGCTTCTCACCGAAGCCGGGGCCAAGTCGGGCACATCGCTCGACGACTGGCTCCGCAACAGCTTCTTCGAGCAGCACTGCAAGCGGTTCCACCACCGCCCTTTCATCTGGCACATCTGGGACGGCCGCAAGGACGGCTTTGCGTGCCTGTTCAACTACCACAAGCTTGACCACGCGTTGCTCGAAACCCTGACCTATTCCTACCTCCAGGACTGGATCAACGCCCAGGCCGCCGAGGCGAAGGCGAGCAAGACCGGGGCCGATCTTCGCCTGAACGCTGCCCAGGAGTTGCAGGTGAAGTTGAAGCTCATCCTGGCAGGCGAGCCCCCCCACGACATCTTCGTGCGCTGGAAGCCGCTCGCCGAGCAGCCGATCGGCTGGAACCCCGACCTCAACGACGGCGTCCGGCTCAACATCCGCCCCTTCGTCGAGGCCGGCATCCTCCGCAAGAACCCGAATATCAAGTGGACAAAAGACCGGGGCAAGGAACCCCAGCGTCCCAAGGAGGAGTATCCCTGGTTCTGGAACGGCGGTACGTTCAAGGGTGAGCGGGTGAATGACGTTCATCTCACGAACCAGCAGAAAATGGACGCCCGGAGGGACCGATCATGATTCAGAAGGTCCACATCCAGAATTTCAAATCGCTGCGCGACGTGAGCATCGATCTGGAACGGTTCACCGTGTTCGTCGGAGCAAACGGCAGCGGGAAGACCAGCGTTTTGGAGGCAATTCGCAACGCCGTGCGAGCGGCCACCGGCGATCCTCAGAAGGTGTTCGCTCACGAGCGACACGGGGATTGGGTTTACACGCGGGGAGGAGCCGGAGACCTGTCAATCCGCTGCGAGACAGAAGGCGGTGCGTTCGCAGTCGAGGCGACGCCCCCCGAAGGCTATCCGCCCGCGCCGGACCTGCTGCAGAAGGAGTTGTGGACGTACCGAATTAGCCCCGCCGGACCGCCACTGCTACACGCCCTTGAACCAGCACGGGGGCTGCTACTGCTACGGCTCAATGCGACGGTCATGGCGAGGCCGTCCTACTCGCTGCACGACCCGCCACGCGTTGAGTACACCGGCCAGGGGCTCGCATCGGTTCTTGCCTACATGGCGTTAAACGACCCGCAGGGGTTCGACAATTTGGTGGGAGAGGCTCGGAAATTGATCCCCCGCCTCCGCCGCATCCGTTTCCTCAAGACCATCGTCTACCAAACCGAGAATGAGGTTGTCCGTTTCGGGCGGGACACGGTGAACAGGAGCATACGACGGCCAGTTCCGGGAGAGTCGATGCTGTTCGACTTCGATCACGCCGAGAACGTGTCCGCACGCACCGCCAGCGAGGGGACGCTCATGATGTTAGGGCTGATAACCGTCCTCCTCGGCCCGATCCGGCCGAGAATCCTGCTCCTCGACGACATTGAACACGGCCTGCATCCCCTGGCTCAGAAGCACCTGGTCGAAGTGATCGAGCGAATTCTTCAAGAGTTCGAAGAACTGCAATTGCTCGTTACAGCCCACTCGCCATATTTGCTGGATTACGTGGCCCCCGAGCAGGTGCGCATCATGGCGGTGGACGAGGCAGGACACGCGCGCTGCGGACGACTCATCGACCATCCCAAATTTGAGACCTGGAAGGAGGAAATGGCTCCGGGCGAAATGTGGAGCGTGTTCGGGGAGAAATGGGTGACGGAGAGGGAGGTGCGCTCGTGAGCCTTCGGCTTGCCGTGGTATACGAGGCTCCAGCCGATTTTCAGACCGCTACTGAACTCGCGGATCGGGCGCTGGTGGAGGCCATTGACTGGATGGAAGATCAACTGCTCGACCACCAAAGGACCTGGATTCGAGAATGGAGCGAAGCGCCGCTGACCTGGAAGCGAATCAAGTGGTCGGCAATCCACGCGGGATTCAACCTACGAGGGCTCTATGACGAGGAACCTGCCAAGCCCGACGCCCGTGCGGCCCACCGAGCGGTTGTCTACCTTAGCTATTCGATCCCCAACTTGGCCGCGATTCTGCTCATCCGAGATCAAGACAATCAACCGGAGCGGCGAGAAGGACTCGAGCAGGCCCGGCGAGAAGCAAAACTCCCTCTCCCGGTCGTCGTGGGTTTGGCCGTGGTAGAGCGTGAGTGCTGGGTGATCAGCGGGTTCGACCCGCTCAATGAAGCCGAAGAATCGCGGCTCGCAGCGGAGCGGCAGACACTCGGGTTCGACCCTCGAATGCGAAGTGAAGAACTCACGGCGTGCAAGAACGACCTTGCTCGACGCAGCCCGAAGCGCGTTCTTCGCGTGCTCTGCGGTGGAGACCCCGACCGCGAACGTCGCTGCTGGTGCGAAACACCAATGGCGATCTTACGTCACCGTGGCGCGGAGAATGGACTGGGCGCGTTTCTGGACGAGGTACGACAGGAACTCGGCGGCCTGATCGGACACGTTTATTGAAGGAGTCGGGGCCATGACGTCGCCAATTTCCGTATTAGACTCAATTCTCGGCGTAGCTTCCCTAATTGAGGATCATTCGTGTTTTGTGTGGAGCAGCCGCCCTCGGCTAATCCAGGCTGCGACAGCCGAGGGAGGCTGCCCCACATCACCGATCAGGAGTTGTTCATGAGCAAGAAATACACGGTGAGCGACGGCAAGCTGGTGCTCAACCTGGAAGAGGCGGAGGAGGGTGGTTACATCGTCACCTCGCCTCTCGATCCCGAGTTGATTACGGAAGCGGAGACTCTCGAAGAGGCGTTCGCCAACGCGCGCGACGCTGCCAAGGCCCTGAAACAATCACGGGCTCGCTTGATGCGGCAATTGGAATTGGCCGCATCCAAGAAACCCGGATGAGATTGCCCCATGAATCGCCGGCAGCTCGAAGAGTACCTCCGCGCGCATGGCTGTATCTTGCACCATCACGGTGCCAAACACGATGTTTGGATTAATCCAACAAGCCTGGCTAAAGCCCCAGTGCCGCGACACAGCCAGGTCAAGCGTGGAACGGTACGGAGTGTCTGCCGCAGCCTGGGCGTACCGAGGCCATCGGGGATTTAGTCGCCCACGGTGAATCAAGTCGTCAAATCACGAGGAAGGATGGAGTGATCGAGATGCCCATCAGCAGCCACGAAGACTGGGTTCAGATTGCCGAGCTGGACGATCAGGACCAGATCCGGTTCACCGCCGAGTTTCGAGCACTCATGGGCGACCTGGGCTGGGAGGCGAAGGCGTTCGTGGGGCACTTGCTGGGCCTCTGGTACGATCCATTCGAGCACCTGCTGGTACACCAGCGGAGAGGCATCCTGCTCTCAGGACCAGCCTGGCCAGTTCGACCGCAACGGGTTGGACGAGCCGCAAGAGGTGGTCGAGTACTGGGCGGTCGATTGGAGCAAGCACGGAAACTGCCACGAGCCACCTCACCGAGCCGGCTCCGGATTGGGCTTGAGCGTTGCCTGGTACCGCGACGTCCTGCGCGCCAAGCTGGTGTCGCTGCGCCTGCCGCGACGGCTTCTGCTGGAGTACAAGGAAAAGATCGTGTCGCGAGTCAACTGCTGAGTGTTACCCTGGCACGAAAGCAACGCACGTAGGTCAGGCTTTCCAGCTTGACTCTGGGGCGATGTTAGGCTGGAAAGCCTGACCTACTTCCTTTGGTGGATCGCAGTTTATCTATGCCTACCGTGCTGGACACCTTGCTGGTCTCGGTCCGAAGTGCGGCGGACTACAACCACGATGACGCCGTGGCCCCGGCTGTCGTCCTCTGGCCCGACGAGAAACGCGAATTCGGGCGTCTGTTGCCCCGCCTTCGGCTCGCGCTGCCCCAACTCCTGACTCTGGGACCTCACGACCCGTCCACGCGCACCGGTCCGGCGATCTGGCTCCGCTGCGTGCTGGCGGGCAAAGTGGGCGAAGTGTCTCCTCCTCCTGATGCCCTTCCGATCATCTACTTGGCGGGGGTCAACCGATCCACATTGCGCGCCACCGACGAATGTCCCCCCGAGCTGAGCCCCCTCGCTGAGCTGCAATATCGAGGAGTTTTCTGGTCCCAGAACAACGGCAAGGACTGGACGGTCACCGCATTCCTCCAGGCCGAGAAGGGGGGATTGAACCTGCGGATCGCTCGGGATAACGCCACCCTGGAGGCGATCCATCGTGTGTTCGATAAGCTGGTTGATGAACCGGTCGCGGATCTGTTGGAAAAGTCCAAGCTGCGTCCGCTCGACAGCCACGACTTCGACAAGCTGATCGTCGATGACCCGGTGGACGACCTGCTGACCTGGCTTTCTGATCCACAGGGCACCCGGCAGTGGTGGGAACCTGGGCGGTGGGAGGCCCTCAGCAGTCGAGGTAAGACGGAGTACGGGTTCGACCCACAGAAGCACGGCGAACTCGAAGGTGCCGAGAGGCTGGGGCGACATGCCAAGCCAGCGTGGAAGGCTGCCTGGAATCGTTTCACCAAGGCCCCAGGACGGTATCCTGGCCTTGTGGCCCTGCTTAAGAGGGCCAAGCCCAAGAGCGGAGATTTGCTGGAAAAGTGCGCGGTCGAATCCTGGCCGCAGGACAATGAAGCCGAGGAGGCAAAGCTCCGCGAAGCTCTGCACAATCTGACCAGGCTCCCCATTCCCGCCGCTCGCAAGCGCGTTCTGGAGCTTGACCAGGAACACGGCATGCGGCGCGACTGGGTCTGGGCGAAGCTGGGTAGGACTCCCCTGGCTCATGCTCTGGACCCGTTGAAAACCCTGGCAACGGCAACTGCCGTCCCCCTGACGGGTGCCACGATCGATGACGTGATTCAGAGCTACACGGCCGGGGGATGGGCCGTCGATGCGGCGGTCCTGGATGCTCTGGCGGCAGTCTCATCCCAGGACGACCGTGCGGCACTCGGCCGGGCGATCGGCCATATCTACAACCCCTGGCTCCGGGACCTGGCGGAGCAGTTTCAGGAACGATTCAAGAGGAACCCCTTGCCAGGACGAGAAGTCACTCGACTGCACGAGACGCATTCCGGCACCGTGATCCTCTTTGCCGATGGCTTGCGCTTCGATCTCGGCCGGAAGCTCAAGGCTTTGCTCGAAGCCAAGGGATTGACCGTCCAACTGACACACCATACTGTCGCGCTGCCTTCGGTGACCCCAACATCCAAGCCCGCCGTTTCTCCCGTGGCTCATCAAATCGCGGGCCAGACGGCCGGGGAGGAGTTTCGTCCCTCGGTGGCAACGGATCAGAAGGAACTGACGGTCGATCGGTTCCGCAAGTTGCTCAACGATGCTGGCTTTCAGGTGCTTGGTGAGTCGGAGACCGGGGATCCAGAAAGCCGGGCCTGGGCCGAGTTCGGTAATCTGGATCAGACGGGCCACAAAGAGGGGCTGCTCCTGGCGCGTCGGGTTCCGGAATTACTCTCGGAGCTGGTAGAACGGATCGAGTCGTTCCTCACGGCAGGCTGGCAGGAAGTACGAATCGTCACGGACCACGGATGGCTGCTGGTCCCCGGTGGGCTTCCCAAGGCCGAACTGCCCAAGTACCTGGTTGAAACGCGTTGGGGGCGGTGTGCCGTGGTGAAGCCAAATGCAACCGTCGATTACCCTTCGTTCCCCTGGTTCTGGTCACAGGACGTGCGGGTGGCCTGCCCCTACGGCATCGACTGCTTCATCGCGGGCAAGGAGTACAGCCACGGGGGATTGAGTGTCCAGGAGTGTGTCGTCCCGCAACTGACGATCCGGCGTGGTGCCAAGGCGGGGGTATCCGCGAGAATCGCACAGTTCCGATGGGGAGGACTTCGATGCCGGATCACGGTCCAGGGTGAGTTTGCAGGGTGTCTGGTGGACCTTCGAGATAAGCCCGCCGATTCCTCGTCCTCGCTGTCAGGCGCCAAGCCCGTGGGCAGGGATGGCACCGTCGCACTGTTTGTCGTGGACGATAGCCGCGAGGGCACCGCGACGAACCTCGTCTTGCTCGATGCCTCGGGTACTGTCCTGGAAAAGATGCTCCTGAATGTGGGTGAATGATGGGAACGATCGAGCTGGATCACCTGGACCGAATCGCGGCCGACGCCTTCGACGGGTACATCGTCCGTAAAGATCTCGTTCGCAAGTTCTCGCGACAGTACCCCGTACCGACCTACGTGTGCGAGTTTCTCCTGGGGCGTTACTGTGCCAGCGTGAAGGAAGAAGAGATCCAGGAAGGCTTGGGGATTGTTGAGCGTCAGCTTCGTGATCGCGCTGTGCGCAGCGGCGAGCAGGAACTGTTCAAGGCCCGAGCCCGTGAATCTGGCTCGGTCAAGATCATCGACCTTCTTTCGGCTCGCCTCGACGCCAGGACCGATTCCTATCTGGCTACCTTGCCTAGCGTGCAGCTCAAGGACGTATGCATCGAAGCCAAGCTCGTCAGTGAAAACGAGAGGATGCTGACAGGCGGCTTCTACGCCGAAGTTGACCTGGCTTACGATGCCTTGGTTGCCCAGGAGAAGAACGGACGACCGTTCTCGATTGAAGCCCTGCGGCCGATCCAGCTCTCGAAGCGGGACGTCCTCAACGCGCTTTATGAGGGACGTTCCAAGTTCAGCACCGAGGAATGGAAGCAGTTCCTCTTGCGCAGCATTGGCTTGGAGCCCACAAACCTGAGCTCCCGACAGATGGACGTGATGATCCTCCGCATGGTTCCGTTTGTCGAGAACAACTACAATATGGTCGAGCTTGGGCCAAGGGGGACCGGCAAGAGCCATCTGTTCCAGCAGATTTCGCCCTACGCCCACCTGGTCAGCGGCGGCAAGGCGACCGTGGCTCGCATGTTCGTCAACATGGCGTCGGGCCAGCGCGGACTGGTATGCCAGTACGACGTGATTTGCTTCGACGAGGTGTCTGGCGTGTCCTTCGATCAGAAGGACGGAGTCAACATCATGAAAGGATTCATGGAGTCCGGCGAGTTCAGCCGGGGCAAGGAAAGCATCCGTGCCTATGGCAGTATCGTCATGGTTGGCAACTTCGACGTGGATGTTCAGCACCAGCAGCGGATTGGCCACCTGTTCGGTCCCATGCCCTCGGAGATGCGGCACGACACTGCGCTCATGGACCGAATCCACAGCTACCTTCCTGGCTGGGACATCCCCAAGATCCATGAGGGGATCAAGACCGACCACTTCGGGCTGGTCAGCGATTTTCTGAGCGAGTGCTGGAGCCGCTTGCGTGGCCAGGGTCGTGCCTCGGTATTGCAGGGGCGGTTCAGCTATGGTGGAGCACTCAGTGGCCGTGACCAGAATGCCGTGAACAAGACCATCAGCGGCTTGCTCAAGTTGATCCACCCCTCCCCCGAAGAAAAGGTGCCCGACGAAGACCTGGAATGGGCCATGCGACTCGCAATGGAGGTTCGTCGCCGCGTCAAGGAACAGCAGAAGAGGATTGTCCCCGCTGAGTTTCGCAACACCCAGTTCAGCTACACGCTCGGTCAAGACGGCATCGAGAAATTCGTGGTGACCCCGGAACTTCAAAGCGAGGATTCGATTGGCAGAGATCCATTGCCACCTGGCCAGGTCTGGGGAATCAGTCCCGGCGGTGGTGAGGGTGAGGGCTCCGGCTTATTCCGGATCGAGGTCACCGAGGGACCTGGCGGCGGAGTCCGAATTCTGAACCGCCCCGCGCCCCCCGCATTCGCCGAGAGCGTCAAGTACGCTCAGCAGAACCTCTACGCCCGCGCCCCGCAGTTAGTCGGAGACCGCAACCCCCGTGAGCACGAGTTCTCGATCCAGCTCCGTGCCTTCGACGCTTCAAAAAGCGGCAGTTCCCTCGGCGTGGCTGCTGTCCTGGCGATGTGTGGCGCACTTCTCAGCAAGAGCCTGCGGGGCGGCCTGGTGATCGTGGGCGGCATCAACCTGGGCGGTTCCATCGACCCGCTTCACAACGCCATCGACGTGGTTGAGTTAGCCGTCGAAAAGGGCGCCTCGGTGATCCTGATGCCTGTTTCGGCCCGGAAGCAACTCTTCGACCTCTCCGACGACATGGCGACTAAGGTCAACATACTGTTTTAC
>JBAUOX010001315.1:0-4513 GCA_049579985.1 Isosphaeraceae bacterium
CAGTAGCCGAAGAGCGCGAAAGGATACCGTGCCTTGGTGCGGGCGAGATCGCCAAGGAACATATCCCGTTCGCCGTCGGGGCCGAGGACATCGGCTCGGTTGTTCCCGCGGTTGATCGCGTGGTAAAAAAAGTCATCGCCTGTCGGTCTTGGAAGTCTTCCCATGAATCCAACTTACCGACTTGATGCAAGGGAAGCAATAATGATGAACTGACACCGAATTGTCTCCCGAATTGTCTCTTGATGCAAGGGAAGCAATAATGATGAACTGACACCGAATTGTCTCTGTCTGATATCCTATACGGTACATAGGTCAACTTAGCGTGTTTCAGTCAGCGAATCTGATATGATGGATCGTTAGCATCATGGAACATGAGGCATGGACGGTTACTTCGTGCCCGCGGCGTTCTTCCATCAGGCGGTTTTTCCCCTTGCCCCCAGCGGTGGTTCGTGGCAATGTGCCACGGCGGCGCTAGATCCATTCGGAAATTTGAATCGGTATGCCATGGCCAGGTCCGACCTGCTCGTAAGACTGGTTAAGGCAGGGGCTTCGGGGGACCAGCCTCTCTTCCGAAAGACCGTGGACGCGGTCATTGCCGAAGAGCGAGGCAAGAATCATGGCGTTTTGGCTGAGCGCTTGGCTGAGGCAGCATCATCGGAACAGAGCAACGGCCGTGAGAACTCGCAGGCGAGCCTTCGATCTCCGTCGCTCGCGCATGACCTCTTGTTCGAGGTAACGCCGAGGCGATCCCTTGAGGACTTGATCCTGCCCGAGGGCGTGGTCACCGCTTGCCACGAACTGATCGAAGAGCAGCACCGTCATGACCTCTTGAGATCCTATGATCTCCAGCCAAGGAATCGGGTTCTGCTCGCCGGTGAGCCAGGAAACGGGAAGACCTCGCTTGCAGAGGCATTGGCCCATGCTCTTATGGTTCCGCTAGTGGTAGCTCGGTACGATGGGCTGATCGCGAGTTATCTCGGTGAGACCGCATCCCGCCTGAGAAAGCTGTTCGACTACGTGCGCACTCGGGCCTGCGTGCTCTTCTTCGACGAGTTCGACACGATTGGGAAAGAGCGAGGAGATCTGCACGAGACGGGCGAAATCAAGCGGGTGGTTAGCTCGCTCCTGATGCAAATCGACGACTTGCCGAGCCACGTCGTAGTGGTGACGGCCACCAACCATCCGGAACTCCTCGACCGCGCGGTATGGCGGCGATTCCAGCTACGGCTCGAACTACCCCGCCCTACGCCCAAGGAGATCGAGGATTACTTTGCCACGGTGGGGTCGCGCCTGAAATTCTCGCTGGAAGTCTCGCCGAAGTCCTTGGCCGAAAAATTCCAGGGAGCCAGCTATTCCGAGCTCGAGGATTTCGTTTCCGATGTCTCGCGCAGATACGTCCTCGCGCTGCCGGAACCAAATGTCAAGAAGATCGTTCAGCAACGGCTTGCTCAATGGCAGAACCGCTTCAAGATCAGCCAGAGTAGCTGAGCTGCGACGATGAGGTCGATTTGATGGCCGAGCACCCTTTGCTCTTCTTCCCGAGGGCGGTAACCGAGTCTCCCAGTCGCCGTGGCGGTGGGGGCACGTCGGTCAAGACGCCGAGCGCTGCCGAGCAGCAAGCGCGGCTGGATGACCGATTTCGCCAGATCGCCCAAAGTTTTCAAGACTTGCAGGCTTCAGTGCAAGGGATGGAGCCGGAGCAGGTAATTGTCCTGGAAACGATTGGCGATTCGATCGAGGAGTTCGCGAAGGCGGCGGCACAAGTGCCGGGTCTGGAATGGCTCGCCGAGATGGATCTCGAAGACGCCGATCCTGCCGACGGGTTTAGTGACCCCGAGAAAGCGGACAAGAAACTGCCTTGCCGCCTCTACGCGGTCATGAGCAACCAGCAAGCAATGACGCAGCTCCTCTCGTTGTGGAAAAACTGGTGCGCCAATCCCGGCGCGCGAGCGAAGCGGAACTTCGGCCCCTTCAAGGATGTGTTCGTGCATCTCAAGGACATCAGGCGCTGGGACGTGAAGGACCGCCTGGCCGAAACGAGGGTGGTCGAATACTGGGGGGAAAACCTCAGCTACGAGCGCGGTCAAATCAGGTTCGAGGTGGAACTCTGGTGCCGTGGAGATGAAGCCAGGCGGCGGATAGCCTACGAGACCTTGAGCAACCACATCGCCTCCGCCGGCGGACGAAGTATGTCACAAGCGTTTGTCCCTCAGATCCTCTACCATGGCGTGCTGGTCGAACTGCCGGCTGCCCGGGTCCGTGAGACAATGGCGGCGATCCTTGACGAGAGCTACACGCAACTGCTCCGTTGCGAGGATGTGATGTTCTTTCGCCCCCTAGCGCAATCGGCGTTCCCCGGCTATGCGATAGAAGATAAGGATGTGCCCCCAATCGAGGCCGCAACGGCCGGTAGCCCACCTGGAGGGGAGCCAGTCGTGGCGCTCCTCGATGGAATGCCGCTTGAGCACCACGACCTGCTGGAGGGGCGGCTCCGGATTGATGACGAGGACGATTTCGCAAGACGCTACCAACCCGGACAGCAGCAGCACGGCACTGCGATGGCTTCGCTCATCACACATGGGGACTTGGGCGCGGCGGGCGAGCCGATCGCACGTCCTGTTTATGTCAGGCCGATCCTGATGCCCTACGAGGGTCTGAACAAGACGGTTTACGAGAAGACACCCGATGATCGCCTGCTTGTCGATGTCATTCATCGCGCGGTCAGAAGGATAAAGGGGACGGCGAGTGAGCCGGGAGCCGCGCGCGGTGTCAAGGTCATCAACCTGTCGATAGGGAATAGCTGGCAGCCCTTCGACCGCTTGCTTAGTCCGCTCGCCCGACTGCTCGATTGGCTGGCTTGGGAGCATCAGATTCTCTTTATCGTGAGCGTTGGGAACCAGTCCCAGGGGATAGAGCTTTTGCTTGAAACGCCCGATATCTCAAGTCTCAAAGACGACGAGATGATTTCAAAGACGCTTGAAGCACTTCGCAAGGATCAGTTTCGCCGACGCCCGTTCTCACCAGCCGAAGCGTTGAATGTTCTGACCGTCGGCGCGATCCATGCCGATGCATCTGAATGGAACGGGTCCGACCGCCGCATTGACCTCTTGAAGGGGGCACGTTTCCCGAGCCCGCTCAGCACAGTAGCCAGTGGTTTTAATCGTTCCGTCAAACCAGACCTCTTCTTCCCGGGCGGCAGGCAACTCTATCTGCAGAGGCCCGGTAACCAAATCCCGCCGTTCTTCAGCGTCGCGGCCTCACCGCAGGCGCCCGGCTTGCGTGTCGCTTCCCCGGGCGTTCGCCCAATGGAACTGAATCGGACCGTCTACAGCCGGGGTTCGAGCAACGCCACGGCGCTAGCCACGCGGACGGCCTCCCTCATCCACGACCGCCTGGTATTGCTCAGAAATGAGCCTGGCGGTGACCGGCTTTCAGATGATTACCTCCCGGTGATACTGAAGGCTCTGCTCGTGCATGGAGCGTCCTGGGGCGAGGCTGGAGAAATCCTCGACCGTGTTTTTGGCGGAACGGCAAGTGAATGGCGGGAGAGCCTACGTCTTAAGAGCAGATTCCTCGGCTATGGCGAAGTGCAACCGAACCGTGCCATTTTCTCTACCGATCAGCGGGTGGTGATGCTCGGCTGGGATTCGCTTCTGTGCGACCATGCACACCGTTATAGTGTGCCGCTCCCGCCGTCTTTGAGCGGCAAGAAGGTTAAGCGAAGGCTTGCTGTCTCTCTGGCATGGATGTCGCCGCTAAACCCGCGGCACAAGAATTACCGGAAAGCCTCGCTCTGGTTCTCGCCGGAGAAGGAGCCGCTGGGCCTCGTGAAGAAGGACCTCGATTACGACAGCTCGAAGCGCGGAACCTTGCAACACCAGATTTTCGAGGGCGACAAAGCGCGCGCGTTTGGGGACGGAGACATGACCGGCGTGAAAGTCAATTGTGTGGAGGACGCGGGAAAGCTGACAGAGACAATACCCTACGCGATCGCCGTCACGCTGGAAATTGCGGAACCCGTTGACATAAAAATATTTAACGAGGTGCGGGATCGGATCAGGCCGAGGATCGAGATCAAACCGTAGCGCCATGAGGTAGCGCAGCGGGTTAGCCCGGCCTACTGGCCTCTCTATCCGGGCTCTGGGATTAGAGACGTTTAGATTTCCGAATAGGGCCTTGGGCCGAGCCATGCCGGTATGAATCGCCAAGCGGCGCGCAGGTCTGAGTCGAGCTGCTGGTAACGAGGCTCTAGGGCGTTAAGCTCAGCCCCGGGGGCATCGGGGTCGGGGGCATCGGGGTCAGACCGATTTCGGGGGCATCGGGGTCAGACCGATTTGATTTCGGGGGCATCGGGCCGGGTAGACCTGGGTGGTCGCCCACCCAGGCCCCCCACTGATCCGGGCGTGCACGTCAAATGCACCCGGTTCGTCACGCTGTGGAATCGCTGTCCCTCACACGACTGGGTGGTTTCGCGGTGACACGCTGGTGAGGCGCGATGTCCTCGGCGTGGTTC
>JBAUOX010001316.1:0-4599 GCA_049579985.1 Isosphaeraceae bacterium
TCGCTGCCGCACGTCGTCGAGTTCCGCAAGGTGACGAAGACGTACAATCCGGGGGGACCGAACGAATTCACGGCCATCCGCGACGTCAGCTTCGTGGTTCCCGACCTGGAGGACAAGGGCGAGTTCGTTGGCGTCCTCGGGCCCAGCGGCTGCGGCAAGAGCACAATCTTGCGGCTGATTGCCGGCCTGCATCCCCAGCACCCGCCCACCAGCGGCGACGTGCTCGTCTTCGGTCAGCCGGTGCAACACCCGGGGCCGGACCGGGGCATGGTCTTTCAGGACTACACCAGCTTCGATCACCGCAACGTGCTCGACAACGTCGCCTTCGGCCTCGAGTGCCAGGGCGTGGCCCGCAAGCTCCGTTACGAGCTGGCGCGGAAGTGGATCGGCAAGGTCGGGCTGAGCGTCGAGCACGACCAGTACAAGTATCCCCACGAGCTTTCCGGCGGCATGCGCCAGCGCGTGGCCATCGCCCAGACGCTCATCCTCCGGCCGCGAATCATCCTCATGGACGAACCCTTCGGGGCCCTCGACCCGATGACGCGAATGAACATGCAGGACCTCTTGCTCGACCTCTGGCGGCAGACCCAGGCCACGGTCTTCTTCGTCACCCACTCGATCGAGGAGGCCGTGTTCCTGAGCGATCGTATCTACGTGGTGAGCAATTCTCCGGGTACAATTCTGCGTGAGCTCAAGGTCGAACCCTCGGACCGCCCGTCCAAGCAGATGCAGCGCCAGCCAAGGTTCCAGGAGACCGTCTATTACCTTCGCGACCTGATCAGCCAGCTCGAGGAAAGCCAGCGCGCCGGGACATGAGCCCGAGCCAAAGGAAACCGAGTGACGTGGGCCTGGGAAAATACATAAAAAAAGCGTTTCTGAACCACTGGAACCTGCTGGCCTTCCTGGGCAGCATCGGGTTTGCCATGATTTCGGGCCACCCCGACGTCCTCGTCCCGCTGGTCCTGGCCGGCGAGACCACCTACCTGGGAGTGCTGGGCACGCACCCGAAGTTTCAAAGATATGTTGACGTCCAGGAGCACAAGGCGGTCCGGGAACAGGGGTCCGTTGTCGTCGCCGAGGCCTTCGACCGGATTCTCAAGTCGCTGCCCCCGCGCCTGCTTCGCCGTTTTGAGGGCCTGCGCGATCGTTGCCTTGCCTTGCGGCAAATCGCCCAGCAAATGCGGGCCTCCGAAGAGCTCAACGCCGGCCCCACGCCCGAGCCGCTCGAAGACTTGCAGCTCTCCGGGCTGGACCGGCTGCTCTGGATTTACCTCCGCCTGCTCTATACCCACACCATGCTCGAGCGGTTCTTCGAGCGTACCGGTGAGGGCCAGATCCAGAGCGAGATCAAGCGGCTGGAAGACCGGATCGCCCGCATGCCCTCCGAGGACACGGCAGGGACCTCACCCCGGCAGACCATCCGCAAGGCACTCCTGGACAATCTGGAAACCTGCCGCGGCCGGCTGGAGAACCTGCACAAGGCCAAGGAGAACTTCGAGCTGGTCGAGGCTGAGATCGAGCGCCTGGAAAACAAGATCAGCTCGATCACCGAGATGGCCATCAACCGCCAGGATCCTCAGTTCGTCTCCGGCCAGGTCGACCAGGTCGCCGCCAGCCTCGTCCAGACCGAGCAGACCATGAACGACCTCCAGTTCGCCACCGGGCTCGACCCCATCGACGACGCAGCCCCGAGCATCATCCCCCGAGGCGCCGCCATCGAGCCGGCCCCCCCGGTTCAGGACATCGCCCCGTCCCGTCCCCGGACTCGCCAGACGGAAGACGGAATTTATTACACCTGAGTCGGGATAGACTCTTGGAAGGCGAGACGAGCTCCAAGCGGTTATTCCGAGTCCGACGTGCACAAGATTCTCGGCGGCAACATTCTGCGGGCGTTCCGCGAGGCCGGCAACGTGGCCCGGCCGCCGCGGCAAAGCACGCCGCCGGAGGTGGATAACTACAGGCCAGAAAAAAAGGTAGATTAATCCCATCCTTGACCTCCATGTTCGGGTCATGAAGCGTGGAGGCGACTGAGCCTTTTGTTCCCCGGTTCGGCTCGAGGTTTTTCTCTCCATGATCGACGTGAAGCAAGCGGCCGAGATTGCCCGAACTCATCTGATCGACCTGCTCGGAGATCAGGAGGTCGCCGACAAGGAGGCGATCACGCTGGAGGAATTTGAGCTGAGCAGCGATGGCAAAACCTGGAATGTGACTCTCGGCTATCCGGTTCGTGAAACTAGGACCCTACCAGCAGCGCTCGCCCCCCTCTCTGCCTTGACTCAAGAGCCAAAGAGAAGATTCAAGATCTTCAGAATTGGCCGCAAGGATGGCAAGCTCATAGGCATGAAATACGCCGAACCATGACGCGAGCCCGAAAGCATTCAAGGAAGATGAGCGCCCCGAGCTTCCATCCAAGGTCCGTCCTGGAGATCGACCGAGCTCACGGGGACGATGAAGCCCAAGATGGACGATCCATCGACTCATAGCGTTTTCAGGTACTCGATCAGGTCCGTCCGCTGATCTTCGGTCAGCTTGTCGCCGAAGGTGTGGCCGCGGTTGCCCAGGCCGAAGCGGGACGTGTCATAGAGGAAGTGGGCCTTGTGGGCAGAGCGCTTCATGGCGGCGAGCTCTTCGTCGGTCAGCTCGTGGAACTTCCAGCCGACTTGCTCGGTGTCGTAGTGCTCGAAGCCGGTCGAGGGGGGACGAGAGAAGCGACTGGGCCGGGTCGATGACTTGAGCAGGGCGTACAGGGTGGGAACCGACCCGTTGTGGAGGTAGGGGGCCGAGGCCCAGATGCCGTCGAGCGGCGGTGCCTGGTAGCCGACGCGCTCGGTGTCGACGGGGTGGCCTTCGCCGAACCACGTGGCGTTGTAATGCTCAACGGCTCGGTCAGAGATGCCCAGCGACCGCGCTGGGTCGGTGCCGATCACGTCCAGCGGCACGATCTTGCCGGGATACGACCGGCGCGCGCCATAGGTGCCGTGGCAGCGGGCACAGGTCTGCTCGAAAACCGCCTTGCCTCGTTCCGCCCTCGCAGCCACGATCGCCAGCGGATACTCCGGCGGCTGCAGGCTCAAGAGGTAGGCCTGGATATCGCGGAAGGTCGGTTCGAGGGCCCGGAACTGCTCCCGTGTCTTCTCGCCCAGCAAGAACTGCATGTTCGCCCGGACCGAGGCGGCCGGGGTGCGGCCGTCGTAATACATCGTTCTCTTGTGCTTGAGATTCCACCAGGGAGGGGCGTCGAGCTCGGGAAGATTGGCGCCCAGGAGCATCGGCAACCTGCGCCGCGACAGGTCCGGGTTGCGCACGCTCAGCAGGATGACGGCCATCATGCCGGCGTTGGTCGTGCCGCGCGCCGTGTTGAGGGTGAACGGCAACACCGGCACCCGCCTGCCGTCGGCGCGGAACAGGTCGCCGAAGAGCAGGTCATAGTCCACCTGGGTATTCGCCAGCCCCACGTAGCTCTTGCCGCCGATCGAGCCGCCGTGGCAGGCCATGCAGTCCAACTGAATGCCGGTCTTCGTACCGTCCGGCTGCTGCGACCACCGCAGGCCCATGGGCAACCCTTCATTAGGATAGGGTGCCGGGTGCAGCCCGTAATGGAGAGCGAATGCTCGGGCATAGCCTTCGGGGTCCTTCTCCGGGTCCGGAGCCGAAGTGCCCCAAAGCTTCCCCGCGTTGCGGTAGGCATCGATGTTCCACTCCGCCTTGAGGTAGCTGTGCTGCAAGAGCGCGAGCCGGCCGCGTTCGGCCGCACCCGGATCGGAGGGCGTCGGACCTGCCCACCCGTGCGGAGCCACACATGCCAGGCCAGCGCAGGCACAGCCGGCAAAGACCCGCCACCACAACATCAACCGCGCTGGCGCTCGCATGGTTCCAGGACTCTCGCGAAAGATCATCTCGTTGGGAATGGACTCAGGGTCGGACGAAGCGGCTCTTCTTTCATTTATAGACACCGCCGCGGCTTTCGGGAATGGTCCGGCGGAACCCTGGTTGGAACCGGCGAATCCCGTAGCGTTGTGCCTCCTGAAGGTCTGGACAAATTGGACGGGAGTGCATCGACATTGGGGTTTGAGATGGCTAGAATTAGCCAGGCCAAAGGATTTCGGAGTCACAATAAATTAAGAGATGGGCAGGGTAAGGAGGCCTATGCCCGCCGCTCGCCTGGACCGGCCAGACTTGCGAGGAGACAGGTATGGGACCTGCGGAGATCGTGGCCAGCTTGAAAGAACTCTGCGCCGAGAAAGGCCCCCGGCTCACCACCGAGGACATCGTGGCCTGGATCGATCGCCTCGGCGGCTTCGGGAGCACTCCCGAGCTCATCCAGTACGCCAAGAAGATGAAAGCGCGGCAGTACGCGCGCCTGCTCGAGTTCGAGGATGAAAAATCGGGCCTGAGAATCAAGCGATTGTGGAGCTTCCACGATCCCAAACGTTCTCGACGCTTTTACATGGACATCCTCGAGATGCCCGACGAGCAGCGGACGCGCCTGATCCGCCAGTACGCACGGTTTCTCAAGCAGCTTCGCTCGGTGCGCAAGGCGATGGCCGACTACTTCGCCGGCCAGCGGTTCTTCGAGTTCTATCCCGGCGATACCGAAGA
>JBAUOX010001317.1:0-3852 GCA_049579985.1 Isosphaeraceae bacterium
CGTTTTCGAGCATCGTGTATTTAGGGGCCTCGATGTCGCGGAACATGCCGTGGTAAATCGCCCAGAAGAAGAGGCAGAAGAAGCCCAGGCTCGCCAGGAGATAGTTCATGATCGGAGTGATGGCGAAGACGCCGTCGACATCACCCCGATAGAGCAAGATGAACTCGCGGAACTTGTTGGCGAAGCCGAGCATGCTGGGAACGAGGATCAAGAGCGCGAAACCGACGGTCGTCAGCACTTGCGCCCGTGAGGTTGTGCCGCGCTGGTTGATGGCGGGATTCATTATTTCTGGTCCTTTCCCTTCTCGGCCAGACCATGGATCGGCGAGGGCTGGTAGTCTTCGTAATACGGATAGCTCTCCAGCCACGACCCGAGCCATTGCACGTAGGTGATGAGCGCCAGGCCCTTGGGGTTGGGCTTGTCGGCAGCGCCGTTGAACAGCCAGGGATACTCCGGCATGGGCGAGCCGATGGACAGGGTGGCCGGCTTGAAGAAGTGGACGGCATGCCAGTCGTTCGACCGCCGTCCCCCCTCACGGCTGAGGTCTGGACCGACCCGCCGGGTTCCGAAGAGCACGGGCCGCTGGAGCACGTTCTGGTATTCCTCGGTCTTGGAAACGGGACCGAATCTCCTGTCCTCGTTGGAGACGGGACGAACGAACTGGCTGTGGCAGTGCCAGCATGCCTCGGCGACGTAGACATCATGGCCCAGTTGCAGCGCTTGCTGGCTCTTCGTGTCGAGCCACTTCTCGCGATCGGCAGAGCCCTCGGGGGGATGTCCGTAGGCGGCCGTGAAGCCATCCGGAAACCTGCGGGCGAGATCTTCGAACTGGAACCTCAGGTTGCCATTGTTTCTGAGCAACTGCTCGACTGTCTGCTCGGGCAGATCGCGATACATCAAGGCCGGCACCATCGCGTTCGACAGAAACGCCAGGGCGAAGAAGCCGAGGCCGGCGATGAACAGGACGCCCGCTTTCGATTCCAACATGGGTTCCAAATCCTCGTGGCGAAATAGCCGTTTTCTAAGGTGAGCACTGCGGCGATCACGCGGTTGCGACGGCCGCTTCCTGGGGCGCTGGCTTCGAGGTCAAGTAGGTTTGCACGATGTTGACAACGAACGCGAGATAGCCTGCGATCATGAGCAGCCCGGCGACGGTTCGTACCGCCCAGAACGGGATCGAGATATCCAGGGAATGTTCCCAGGGAAGGAGCGACGACCAGGAAAGGCCCTGAAAGACTCCAAGGATGATCAGGTCGAAGGACATCAGGCCGATGCCGATCGCCGACAGCCAGTAATGCCATTCAAGCAGTTGCTTGCTGTACCAGGGCGTCTTCAGCAGCCGGGGAATCAAATAGGTCATGACCCCTAGCTGCCACATCGCGAAAACGCCGAACATCACCATGTGCGCGTGGCCCACCACCCAATCGGTGAAGTGGATTAGGGCCTGAAAGGTCAAGGTCACCTGGAAGGCGCACTGGAGGCACGTCAGAAAGTAGAAGAACATGCCGGTGTAGAACCAGCGAACCGGAAGGTTCGTCACCAGCGACTGCATCGAGCCGCGAATCGTGGCGAAGAAGTTGACGATGACCGTGGCGACGACCATCTCGACGGCGATGGTCGAGATCACCGCCCCATACTGGAGGAACATCGGGATCGGCGTGTACAGGAAATGGTGGATCCCCGTCAGGGGATAGAAGAAGGCCAGCCCCCAGAAGCCGACCAGCGACAGGCCGTGGCTCCATATGGGCTTCCTGAGCAGGATAGGCACGAAATAGTACATGAGTCCCCAGCCCAGGGGGGTCACGAACAGGCCGACCAGGTCGTGAATGAACAGCCCTCCCACGGCCCCGGCGGCGGTTCCCGTGACGAAGTACTGGGGCATGAAGTTCCCCATCGCGTAGGTCAGAAACGTCCAGATGAGCGCGGCGATGAAGTACCAGAGCGAGACGTAGAGCGGCCCCCGGGTCTTGGCGATCGGCACCATGAAATTGATGGCGACCAAGAGCAGGCCGAGTTGGGCCGCCGGGTCGATCCAGACCGGCGTCTCGCCCCATTCGAGGGCCTGCGCCTGGCCGACGATCAGTCCCACGGCGGTGGCCGACACCACGGCTTGCCAGGCCCAGAAGATGATCCAGTTCAGCCCCAGGTTCAGCCCCGGGACCTTCTTGTTCCACGTCGGGTGAAGCGTGAGTCGGGGAACAACCCAGTGCAGTGCGCCCAGAAACGCATTGGCGATGAACCCATAGGCGATGGCGTTGGTGTGGATCATCCGCCAGCGGCCGGGCGAGAGCAGCTCGATCCCGCTGAACGGGTTGATCCGCAAGAGCTGAAGAGCCATCAGCAACCCGCCGAGCATCGAGGCGAACATGAAGGTCAGGGCGGCTACGAAGTACCAGAAGACCAGTCTCTCATCGACCAGATCCTCGTGGCGAGGCATTTCCTTTTCCAAGAGTCTTCTCCTCACTCTGTTCCAGGTCTACGGATGACAATCAAGGAAAGTCGATGGATCACGGTCGCGAAGGCGCCGGTCGGCCGGTCCGGTCGGTTCATGCGGCGCCCGTTTCGGTGGGCCGCCTGTATGCATGGTAAACGCCCAGAGGATAGAGCAGGGCAATGGTCCAGCCGAAAACCAGGTGCGTGGCCGCGGCAACCCACCAGGGAAGGAAAACGGGGTTGAAGCTGGTGATCCAGTTGCCTGGGTCTCCCTCCACCAAGAGCGGCTGCAACCACGAGAGGATCCCGTAGAACATGATCCCCCAGATCAGGAGCGAGACGATGCTCGCCACAACCAGCCGCTTGATCAGGCCTCCAGTGGCGGCGAACCGGGCCAGGGCCATGTAGACCGGGATGCCCCAAAGCATGCCCGTCGCCAGGTAAAGGCAGCAGCCGAAGGCCAGGATGACCCGGTTATTGACGGCATAGGTGTTCTGTCCCTGGGTGAGCTGCAGAGCTTTTTCGCCCAGGGGAAAGGTCAGGTAGACCCGGATCAACTCGAGCGGGCTCTTCCCCGCCAGCGGGGCGCCGACCATGTTAAACAGCAGGCTGACGATGGCTCCCAGGCTGCCCAGCAGGAAGCCTGCTGTCGCATAGTAAGCCGAGTAATAGCCTGTGGCTCGCCAGCCGGGGCCGGATCGAGCGGTTCTGATCTCGTTCTCCAGCCGCTCGACCTGTGCCTTGAGTGCTTCGAGTTCCTGTAACTTGGCTTCCAGGTCAATTGCCATTTAACCCCTCGTGAACAGTGCGAACCGGTGACGCATGTGCTTAGGGACCTCAATTCGCGGCTCTTTCAGCGGACCACCAGGGCGGTGGTTCCGCGTGACCGCGGCTCGGAACGTGTCGTGGCCGGCGCCGGTGCGGGTGTCTCTGCCGGTGCCGAGGAAGCCGGCTTCACGCCGGGCAGGGTCTTGAGCAGGCCGTCCTCGAGGAACCCAGAATCCGGAATCGAACCTTCGCGGCGGATGTCGGCGACATACAGGACGTACGAGACAAGGTTCCAGACGGTCGCCGGCTCGCCCTTGAGCGTGTCCCTGAATGAGGGCATGGGCGTTCCGTTGATCCCGGAGTCAACGTGACGGTAAATGTCCAGCGGCTCGGTCCCGCCGCGGAGCATTCCCGAGGTCAGGTCGGCGGCCTTCGTCGGGTTGCCCCAGGCATCCGTGCCGACGTTCGAGGGCATCATGCCGCGGCCGTCATCACCGTGGCACTTGGCGCATCCCTTCGTCAGGAAAGCCTGCTTGCCCTGATCCACGTTGGATCGCTTGAAGGTGGGCATGGGCGTGGCAGGATAGACCACAAGACCCCGCGCCGCCTCCCACCGATTGACGATCCCAGTGACCACCTCGGGAACTTTCG
>JBAUOX010001318.1:0-17889 GCA_049579985.1 Isosphaeraceae bacterium
AGGTCATGGGACGCAACCTAATCGCTTTGGTATAAAAGACTTGTGGCAATCGTCAAGCCGATTCTGGAAAAATCAAGCCAGGGTCAGAAACGGTCAAGAACCCAGATCCTGACTCTTTCCGACCCCAAAATCAGAGGTCAAGACCCCAAAACCCTCAGCAAACGCGCCCACAACCCTTATGGATTGGAGTCCGCGAAGCCGGACCTCCAATCCGGGTTCAACCCTTATGGATTGGAGTCCGCGAAGCCGGACCTCCAATCCGGGTTCAAGAAGCCCGGCGGAGATATCCCAGGGCCTTGAATATGGGTAATGGTTTGCAGCGGGATGGGTGAGGGAGCGATTAGAGGAGGATATTGGGGCGGTCGAAGGGCAATGGGAGGTGAGATGGACACTGCGGCGCGGTGTGGCGCGGGGTTCTCTGGCTGCCAAGATCATCCCTGGGACAGCCTGAACTAAACCCGAAGCCGATCTCGGCGCGCACCGCGAGCGGGCTGCGACTTGGCGAAGGCATGCGAGAACAGCTTTCGAATGGGTTTACATGGATCATGGGGTTAGCTCGTATCGAATGGTGCCAGGGCCGGCACGAATTCCAGGACGACCATCGGGCCTCCGCACGAGGGGCAACGCGGCGCGGGCCGTGCGGCAGGTTGTTCGGTCCGCTTTGCTAGCAGCACGAAGTTTGCCTGGTTGTACACCGTCACCAGCCATCGCACCGCCTCGATCGATGTCGCACAATTGGAGCTCAGAAACCCGTAGTGCCGTACCTTCTGGAACCCTGCGGGCAGAACGTGCTGGAGGAAGCGGCGGAGGAATTCCATCGCGTCCAGTGTCATCTTCCGCAGTCGTTTGGACCCGACGCGGCGGTACGTGAAGGTGACCTTGCCATCCTCGCAAGAAACGATCCGGTGATTACCGATCGCCACTCGGAAGACGTACGGGGCGAGGTAGCGCAGCGCGGCTGAGCCGTCGCCGACTGCCTGCGAGTCGACCACCCAGTCGCGTTGCCAAACCGCCGGGTCGACCAGGTGAAGCAGGTTCTGGCGTGCCAGGATGTCGCGGAACTTGCCGCGGAAGAGGATGGACAAAGCCTCCTCCGGCACGAGGAAGTTAGCCCGGGAGGGTAGCCAGCGACTGCCATCCTCGTCGATGCCGCCCCCCGGCACGACGTAGTGCACGTGCGGGTGATAGTCCAGTGTCCGGCCCCATGTGTGCAGCACGCCGAAGAAGCCGAGGCGATCGGTGCCGACAAATCTCGGGTTCGCGGCCAAGGCGCGCAGCGCCTGGCTGGACGCCTCGAACAGCGCGGCATAGACCACGCGCTGATGGCTTCGGGCCAGTGCGCGCAGTTCGGCCGGCAGCGTGAAGGTGACCAGGAAGTAGGGGCACGGCAGCAAGCGGTCGGTCTGCTTGTCGAGCCAGGCTTTGGTCTTACCGTGCTGGCAGGTCGGGCAATGCCGGTTGCCGCACGATCGGCCGATCGCGTGGATCTCCCCGCAGGATTGGCAGACGTAGAGCACGGTCCCGAGTTCGCCGGTGCGGCATGCGGTGATCGCGTGCAGCACCTTCTTGTGCTCCCCGGGCATGGTGGCGCCGAACCGCTCGAGATATTGTCCGCCGTACCGCCGCAGCACGTCGGCGACGGTCGGCATGGGCTATAGTTCCATCAGCTTGTTGATCACGGCGATCGCCTGTTCCTGGCTGACGGTGGTGAGATGGAGGTAGACCATCGTCGTTTGCAGCGAGCTGTGGCCAAGGTACTGCTGGATCAACCGGAGGTTAACCCCCGCCTCCATAAGATGGGTGGCGTAGCTGTGCCGCAACGTGTGAATCGACACGGCCTTGCGCAGACCCAACTGCCGCACCACCCGCTGCATCGCATGCTGTACGCTTTGCTTCGACATGGGGCCATCAGATGACACAGCCCCGCATTGGCCGCTCCGGATCTCCGGGAACAGCCAAACTGGGTTGCGGTGCGTCACCCAGTATTCGCGGAGCAAGGTCAACGTGCGAGCAGGCAGTGGCACGAAGCGATCCTTGGCGCCCTTGCCACGATGGACGTGCACCAGCATCCGTGCGCTGTCAATGTCGCGAACCTGTAAGTGGAGACCTTCGTTGCGCCGCAGGCCCAGTGAGTAGACCGTTGCGAAATAGGTCCTGAAGCGGAGTTTGCGGACGGCGCCGATGAGTTGTCGCACCTCATCGATGGTGAGCACGTCGGGCAGGCGTTTCTCCTTCTGAACGCGGATTCTCTGCAGAGTGGGCCAGTCGCGGGGCACGGTGTGGGAGTAGAAGAATTTGATGGCGCTGTAGGCGATGCCCAGTGTGCTGGAGGCGGACTTCTTGTCGTTCTTGAGATGGAGCAGGTAGTCGCGGACTTGCTGTTCGCTCAAGCGGTCCGGTGGCGTGTCGTAGTGGACTGCGAGTTGCCTTAGGACGCGAAGGTAGAGCCCTTGAGTGCCCTCGCTAAGACCGGCGAGCTGAAGGTCCTGATGCATCTTCTTGCGGAGTACGGTGGACATGATTCGTTCCTCGGACAAAGGGTGAAAAATCAGCCTCTGCAAGGAACCATGAGGCATGGCCCCAGCGGTTGCCAGGGGGTACCAAATCGGCCGGAAATCAGGGAAGCGGCAACGACCCTTCGAGTACAATGCGAGACACTGGATCAACCCGCCGCGCTAGCGGCTTACTTGAACCAAGGGTTAGATGTGGGAAAGCCGCGTCCTGCGAAGGGCGTTCGAGAGGCTTGAGCTGCATGAATGGAAACATTCACGTGCAGTTCTTAGGGGAAAGGGTGGCGGCAACGTCACCTCCTTACCCGACGCCTGGGTGGGCAACCACCCAGGCCTACCCGGCGCAGGAACCGTTATGTTGCTTCTTGGGCCGCCCGTGAGGACGAAACGTCATGTCCAGGGGGATCAAGAAACGGTTCCTGACACGAATGGCACTCGGATTAGGCGTAACGTCTTATGGATTAACGAGTTACGATTCACTCTTCTTTAACTCGTATCAGTAGATATACGTATATAAAATATTGAATAGACCTCAGAAACGCGGGGTTTAGGATCAAGTGAAGTAGATATCATGTTAGTAATTATTAGTCGATGTGCCGGTGTTTTCCTCCGTAACACCTTAAAGCCCAGTGTGTTAAGCTTAACCGAGTGCCATTCGCTCCTGACACGTTTGAACCCCTCTAAAAACATCAACGGCCAAAAACGGGGCTAGGATTGTGGTGGACAAGCGATCCCTGTGGCAGCGTAAGGCACTCAAGGGCAGTCGATTGCGCTTGTTAATCCGGGGCGTCTTAGCCGCATTTTTGGTCGTTGAAAAACATGGCCTGATCCCCACAGTTCAGTGGCCTGACCCCCACAGCTCAGTGGCCTGACCCCCACAGTTCAGGAGGACGCAATTCGTGCGAGGAGTTGTCGCACCTCTTCAGGGGCCCTGCAGCGAAGAGATTTGCAGGCGACATCTCGCGCACTTTGACAGCTGATGTTGCGTAGCGCGTGGCGCACCGCGCCAGCTCGACCGGGACTCAAACTCAATTCGCGGATCCCCAGGCCAGCAAGCAAGCAAGCGAAGTCTGCGTTTCCGGCTTCCTCTCCACAGACACAGACCGGGCGATGTTTGGCTGTGGCGGCCTCGATGACTTGCTTGATCGCCCTCAGCACCGCAGGGTGCATGGGAGTGCACTCATCTGTCCGATCGACCGCATCCCGATCGGCCGCTAGCATGTACTGGGTCAGGTCATTGGTACCGATCGCCACGAAATCGGCTAACCCGAGGATCTCCTCCAAGGCGAACAGGGCCGCCGGCGTTTCGATCATCGCCCCAATGGGCGGCCTTTGTGGCATGCCGAGTTCGTTGACCACGCTGTCGACGGCCGCGACGCCTCGGGAAAAGTCGTGGCTTCCAACAACCATCGGGAACAGGAGCCGCACATCTTTGCCTTGCGCTACCTGCACGATGGCACGGAGCTGAGTCTCGAAGAGACGCCGTTCGGCCAGGGAGAATCGCAAGCCCCGGAGGTGGCCGCTGGGGTGTTCGGATGCGAGAAAGGCCGGCCATTTGTCGCCGCCAAGGTCAAACGTTCGGATCACCAGAGGTCGATCTTCGAGGGCACCAGCCACCTGCTCGTAGATCTCCAACTGCCTCTGGAAGCTGGGACGTTCGTGGGATTCGAGAAAGAGGAACTCAGTGCGAAACAGTCCGACACCCAAGAGATTGTGCACACCGACCTGTTTGACTTCCTCCGGACGGCCAATATTGGCAAGCAGTGAGATCTCGATTCCATCCCGAGTGACGCACGGCAGCATCTGGCCCGCCGCACTGGCAGTTGCTGAGAGTTCGTAGTCCCGTTTCAGTTTCGAGAAGCGTTCCACTTCCGATGGAGAAGGATCAATTGTCACCCTTCCCGCCTCCCCATCCACGAGCAAGCGCATCCCAGGTTGGATCTGGGACGTGGCGGCGGGGACCCCGGTGACAGCAGGAATTCCCAGAGATCGCGCGAGAATTGCCGTATGGCTGTACTTGCCTCCCTCCTCGGCCACAATCGCCGCCAATCCAGACTGTGCAAGCTCGATGGTCTCCGAAGGCAACAGCTCGCGTGCGACGATCACCGAGTCAGCCGGCAAGGGCTCGTGCGACCATGGAGGCGCACCGGTCAGATGCCGCAATATCCGGCGTCCCACGTCGCGGATATCTTGTTGCCGTTCGCTAAAATAAGCGTTTTCGAGTTGGCACAGGCGTTCGACGAGCTCGGTGATTACATCATCAAGCGCCTTCTCCACATTCACCAACTCCCGGTCCACGCGTTGCTTGACTTTCACGGCAAGGTCGTCCACCAAGAGCGAATGCGCAGCTAGCAGATCCGCTGAGCCGGCTGGGCCCGGTTCGCTTCGCGCGGATTGCTCGGCTTCTTTCAATTCACGGTTGGATTGCTCCACCGCGTCGTTAAGCCGTCCATATTCCGTTCTGATTTCGGAACGCGTTACGCTGTGATGCGGAACTTTGAGTCTGCGTTCGATTTCGTAAGCGTAAACGATTGCGGTCCCTGCTGCGTAGCCGGGCGAAACGGGGATACCTTCCAATGGCGGCATGACTGTTTTTCCCATGAGCGGTGGCCCGAACGACCTGTGAAGGCGGTCCGGACCGACCGAGCAATCGAGGAGAAGTATTGGTGTCACAAGAAGAAATATAGGTGTCAGTTCATTTTCCCTTGAAAAAATGAACTGACACTGCGCCAAGAAGCTCGGGAAAGGAGAACAGCCTTACGCTCGAAACCTTTCAGAGGAACCCTGCGGGTAGCCAATCCCGTCCGGTAGGGGCCCGATCCCAAAAAGCGGTCGATCCTGGTACCTATGGCAGCCCGAAAAAGCCGGTTTTTCCGAGAAATCTTATTTATTACTCTGTACTCTGGATGTGAATCCTACCATGACTTACTTGATACCGCTTGTCTTTTTTTCTAGGATGGCAAACTTAACTGGAATAGGCCGATTTTCGGAACGTTATTGGCTATTGCGTTGCGAAAACCGCGAGCAAATGTGAACGTTTCCCGTAGAAATTCGTGCTTTCCTGGGCCTCGCCAGTTAAGTTTGCCATCCTAGTTTTTTTGAGGTCTATTGACGTAACATATTGAGATTATTTGACTTGCAATTGTACAGCAAATCACCGCTTTTTGGCATTGCACCCTTCAATGAACTGGTCGTTCAAAATAAAGTACGCCAAATGGTACGCGATTGAATTCAGCAAACTGTTATGCGTGTTATCTGGAGGGCGGAAGGCTGGGATCCATTCGAGCATCTCGAAGTCGCCGTCGGAGTTGCCAAAGGCGAAGAGCGGGCGGTGGCCGATGAACTTTTGGATGGCGACCGGCTTGCCGTCCCCCTCGTCGATGAAGAAGACTTCCGGCAGGCGGACGAGCACCGGCTTGCCGTACCGCTTCTCGAACTTGGTCTTGATGCTGCTGCCGATGACCTGTTCGGGCGGCACGCCATAGACTTCTTCCGTCCACGGGCGCATGAACTCGATGCCGCCGGCTGAGAGGATGAAGGTCTTGAATCCGTTCGCGCGGAGGTAGGCGAGCAGTTCGAGCATGGGCTGATACACCATCTCGGTGTAAGGCCGCTTGGTCTTGGGATGCTTCGCGGTGGCGAGCCAGTCCTTGACGATTTGCTCGAACTCATCGGTGGTCATACCAGCGTGCGTTGCCATGAGGATTTCCAGCATCGCGTGCTCGCCGCCGGCGAGCGCGCGATGCACGTCGTTCTGGAGCAGCGACGCGAACGGCTCCTTTTCCTTCCACTCGGGATGCTGGGGCGCGAGCGCCTGCACGCGGTCCAGCGCGAAGAACAGTTGGAAGTACATCGGCTGCTCGGCCCAGAGCGTGCCGTCGTTGTCGAAGACCGCGATGCGCTCGGCGGGCGGCACGAAGTCGGGCGAACCCTGCTTCGCCACCTTCGCAACGAACTCGACGATACTCGCTTTCGCCGGTCCGTCGTTCCACGACGGGAGTGGATCGGACTGAGCGTGTGCAAGAGTGACAACATACCACGGGGCGCATACAATGGCTGCGAGCACGCACGTCCTGATTCTATGTCGTATCACTTTCATTGAGCCTCATAAATTCGACATCGAATAAATGATGGGGGTTGCCCAACGTCTGACTTTTCACGCTCGGGGAGAGCAGGTGGCCTCGAGCGAAGTCAGGACCTCGAGGCTGGCAGGCGTCGGCAAGTGGAGCGGCGCGGGCGACCAGGCTGGCAGATCGCACAGGCCGCCGCCGAAGAACGTGTGATGCCAGAGCTGGGTTGCGACCACGCAGGTGAGGCTCAGGTCCATGATGATCCGCTTGGGAGTGATCCGCGGGTAGCGAACCAGGGTGGCACGCTCGCGAGCCACGCCCTCGGGGTCGAAGTAGCCGGTCGCCTCGAGCGATTCGCGGGAGAGTAGCTGATCGACCCAGTGAGGACGGCTCTTGTCGAGAAACGCCTCGGACCGGCTGGCGCGGAACATCGTCTTGGGCCGGTTGGCGATCTTCGCCGGCAGGGTGCGCGCGGCCACCTGGCGGAGCAGCCACTTGTCGGTGAACCGGTGCAGCTTGTACTCCGGCGCGATCGTCGTGCTGAAGGCGATCACATCGTCGTCCAGCAGCGGGTAACGGGCCTCGACCGACGAGTTCATGGCCACCCGGTCGCCCTTGCCGTTGAGCAGCAGGCCGGCCAGCATCACCTTGTATCCGACGTAGAGCGACTGGTTGAGCGGGGCCCAGTTGCGGAACCGGTCATGGTGGATACCCAGGTCGTCATAGATCGAATGATCGCCGAGCTGATTCCACATGTCCCCGGAATAAAGGAACGACCGGGCCTGTGCGAGCAAGTCGTAGATGTCCTGCTGGGCGGTGCGAACGCCCTGGATCGGGAACCGGTCCGGCAGGTGAGCCCGGTCTCCGCCCATCATGCCGAGTACCAGGCTGCGGATCGCCGCGGGTATCGTCGGCCCGAACCGGCGGAGGAGGATGTCGCGGATCTTCTGCGTCTTGAACCAGGCATAGCCGGCCAGGGCCTCGTCAGCCCCCTCGCCGGTCAAAACGACCTTGTATCCCTGCTGGTGCACGGCGCCGGCCAGGCGCATCAGGCAGGCACAGGCCGAGTCCATGACCGGCCCTTCGGCGGCGCGGATGAGCTCCGGGTAGGCGTTGACGATATCGGCTCGATTCAGAGTGATCGTTGTCAGCCTCGAGCCGAGGGCCGCGGCCGATTCGGCCGCGTGCGACCGCTCGTCGGGGCCGGCCCGGTCCAGCCCGATCGTGAACGAAGGCACGGCGTAGCCCCGCTCGCGCGAGCTCAGGCCCAGCACGACGGTCGAGTCCAGGCCGCCGCTGATGTAGCTGACCACCGGCACGTCGCCCCGCAGCCGGCGCTCGACGGCCAGGCGCATCAGGTGCTCCAGCTCGTCAACCAGGGGCGTCGGATCGTCCAGCTTGCGCTCGCCGCCGGCATCGGGAAAATCAAGGTCCCAGTACTGCTCGATCTCGACCCGGCCGTTGCGCACCAGCAGATAGTGCCCCGGCGGGATCATCTTGATTCCTTCGAAGAACGTTCGGCTGGTCCCCGCGCAGAAGGTATTGAAAAAGAGGTCGATACCCTTGCGGTCGGGCCGTGCCTCGATCATTCGCGAGGCGAGCAGCGCCTTGATCTCCGAACCCCAGAGCAGCCAGCCGTCCACCTCGGCATAATGCAGCGGGCAGATCCCCACCCGGTCGCGGCCCAGGATCAAAGTCCGCGTCTTGCGGTCCCAGAGCGCGACGGCGAACTGGCCACGGGTCTTGGCGAACATTCCCTCGCGCAGGTCCTCATACAGATGGACCCAGAGCTCGGTGTCGCACCGAGTGGAGAGCGTATGGCCGCGCGCCAGCAGCTCCTGCTGGAGCTCGGGATACTCGAAGATCTCGCCGTTCTGGGTCACCCAGACCGAGCCGTCCTCATTGCATAGAGGCTGGCGGCCGCCCGAGAGATCCACGATCGACAGCCGGCGCGCTCCCAGGGCCAGCCCCGGCTCGATGTGGATGTGCTCGTCGTCCGGTCCGCGGTGGGTGATCGCACCGGTCATCGCCAGTAGCCGAGATGCTGGAAACTCGCGCTGAGCTCTGAGGTCGATTGCCCCGGCAATGCCACACATGGTCTCATTCTCTCCAGGCGTCGTTACTCACTCCCGGCCACGCAAGCTCGAGGGCAAAGCTCTCGAACTCTTGGTCCTGAGAACCGTTCAACTATAACATGCAAGACTGTTCCAGGTCGAACGGCGGAAGATGGGAGGGATTTGCGGGACTTACGGCCCCGGGGAGGACAACAGCTCGGATCTCGAGCCCTGATCCGCCAGGAGTTCACGCATAACCGTCATAAGGGCTCGACGACCAGCCTTGCAGGTGTTCTTCCATGGCCTTGACGTATTGAGCCCGATCGTAGAACAGGAACGCCACGAAGATGCCGGTGAGTGCGCCGCCCACGTGGGCGAGATAGGCGACCCCGCCGGATTCACCGAGTTTGCGGAACGACCCGGCGCCCAGCCAGACCTGAAGCAGGATCCAGGCGCCGATGACGACGACGGCCGGCAGCACGGTGATGAACCGGAAGACCAGGACGCGGATCTGGTGGTGCGGGAACCAGATGACGTAAGCCCCCATGATTCCGGCGATGGCCCCGGATGCTCCCAGGGTGGGAATCAACGAGTCGGGCCCGGCGGCAATCTGGGCCAGTGAGCCGACCAGGCCGCAGGCCAGGTAGACGATGATGTAGCGGACCGTGCCCAGCACTTCCTCGACGTTGTCGCCGACGATCCAGAGGTAGAGCATGTTGCCGATCAGGTGCATCGGGCTGCCGTGCAGGAACATGGCAGTGAACAGAGTCAGCCAGACGGGAATGGGGCTGGGTGCGTGAGGAATCACGACGGGCCGGCCCTCGACCTCGATCACCCGTCGGCCCGTGGGATCACGCGGATCGATCATGCGGACGACCGCGGGGGGCTTGCGCACCGGTGCGTCAATGTCCTCGTTGTGCGTGATCTCCCAGGGCGTGCATGCGAACGCCATGGTGAACTGCTCGCCCCGCTGCACCTGAACGAGGTACACCAGAACGTTGATGGCGATCAACGTGTAGGTGACGACCGGGGTGATGCGGGTGTGATGCAGGTCGCCGAGGGGAAGCACCATGGCCGAGCACTCGTCTCAAGGGGCAGGACAGAGATCGACCCAACCCAGGGTCGGGGGCACGCGGCACGATCGACCCTTTTCCGACAGCCCGATCATTGTACGCGGATGCGCCTGGGAACGACACTCCGCGTCCTGGCTTTTCGGGGGCGGCCGCTGCCTTGGGTCTGGGCAACCTCGCGACGAACTGAGGCAAGGCCCATTCAGGCCCACATCGGCCGGATCTCTCCCGACTCGGCCGATCCTTCCGATTCAATCTTCTCCCACTCACGGCGAACCCGGGAAAGGCCAAAGGCGCAGAGCTCGAACTCGTCGCTCAACCGCCGCAAGACGCTGCCTCGATCGCCCGTCGTGCTCAGGGTGCTGGCCAGGTAGTAAGATCGCTTTCCCTGCTGTTGATAGCTGATCAGGCAGTCCGGCGACTCGGAACCCTGAAGCCTGCCCAGCGCCTCGGGATAAACGCCCGTCCAGAACAATGTGTAATCGCCGACGTGGCGATGACACTCGCTGCGCCGCCGGTCATCATTGGCCGATTCGGCCTCGGCCACCATCCGGGTGACATGAACGATCGGCCGGCCCTGCTTGTCGCGGACCCGCCAGACCATCTGGCTGGGAACGAAACTGGCAAGCAAGTCGGCCACATAACCGACCAGCGAGGGATCACCGATCCCCAGCTCGGTCATGAATGTCGATTCGGTCAATCCGCGAAAGAGCCGGTGAAGTGGATGAGACTTGGGAATCATGCGTGTCCTATCCATCCTGGGTGTTCCTCACCCGAAAGGACGATCCCGGTCAACCAACCCGACACGAGAAGGGTCTCGAAAACTGATTCACGAGGACGTGAGATAAGTTGTGCTGAGAACGTTAAGCAAATTTTACGCCAAATGGGCAAGCCGGTCAATAATTGTTCCTGCGGAGTTCTGTCCTGGAGCGTTCCGAGTCTCGGCGGACCAGGGCCGCAGCCCGGCGGGACGTTGGGCGGCCGGCCTGGAGTGGCCCTCAGCCCCGCTTCCGAACTGGCCGCCAAGCCGGTACTCGCGACCGCTTCTCCGGTTGCGATCGCCTGATCGGCTTGAACAAACAACAGGTTCCTGGCATGATAAAGTCAAGTCACGCGAAGAGAAATGATTGTTGACCGGGCCATGCCCCGCCGCCTGGGGCCAGAGTCGCATCGGCCCAGTTCAGGGATGAAATCAAGACGACGGCGAGCACCCAGGCGATTCGACTCGATTGCGGATCTCGTGGTCGTCTGCTCGTCGGGAGGGTGTTGGTTGCGAATCACGTTCCACGGCGCGACCCGGCAAATCACCGGCAGCGCCCATCTTCTGGAGATTGGCCCCTATCGTCTGCTGCTTGACTGCGGTTTGTTCGATTCCGAGCGCATCGACCCTAGCAGCCCCAACCACCAACTCTCATTCGACCCTCGTGCGCTTGACGCGGTGATCGTCTCGCACGCTCATAACGACCACATCGGCCGGCTTCCTTTCCTGGTCAAAGGGGGGTACAACGGCCCGATCTACACGACACCCGCCACGGCCGAGATCACCAGCGTCATGCTTCGCGACAGCGCGCGGATCCAGCGCGAGGAGGTGCGAAATGCCCACCTGCGTCATCCGCACATCGAGACGCCCGAGCCTCTGTTTGACCTGCCGGACGTGGAATGGGTCGTCGAGCGGCTGTACCGGGTCCGATACAACGACCCACGCGAGATCGTGCCGGGCGTGACCTTGACCTACCTCGACGCCGGGCACATCCTCGGCTCGGCGATCGTGCAGCTCGATTATACCGAAAACGGCCGCAGCCGGAGGTTCGTCTTCACCGGCGACCTGGGCCGGCGCAACACCAGCCTGCTTCCCGACCCGGCCCTGGTGCGCGACATCGACATCCTTGTCTCCGAGAGCACTTACGGCAACCGCGAGCTCGACTCCTACGACCGCCTGATGAAGCAACTCCATGCCATCGTCGCCCGGGCCACGCGGCTGCAAAGCAAGATCGTCATCCCGGCCTTCAGCCTGGGCCGCACCCAGCGGATGGTCTTCTGCCTCCAGGAACTGTTCGCCGTCCACAAGGTGCGGCCGATCCCGATCTACGTGGACAGCCCCCTGGCCAACCGCCTGACCGAGATCCACCGCGACCATCCCGACGCCTATACCCCCCACGCGCGGAGCATCATGGACCGGGACCCTCTTTACTTCGGGTCGAAATATGTCGAATTCTGCCAGAGCTGGGACGACTCGCGCCGGCTCAACCACTTGAGCGGTCCCATGGTCATCATCTCGTCCTCGGGCATGTGCGAGGCGGGCCGGATCCGCCATCACTTGCGGCACGTCGTCTCCGACCCGTCATGCGCCATCGTGATCGTCAGCTTCCAGGCCGAGGGAACGCTGGGCCGGAAGCTTTCCGAGGGTGTCGAGCGGATCCAGATCCTCGACCAGTGGTACGACCTCAACGCGGCCGTCTACGTCCTTGACGGCTTCTCCGGGCACGGCGACCGCAACGACCTGGCCTGGTGGTTCGAGCAGACCGGCGGCAACATCGAACACGCATTCCTCGTCCACGGTGAGCCGGAATCGATGGAATCGCTATCTCCCCTGCTCCAGCCCCACGTCAAGAGCCCCATCGTCTTACCCGAATTGCACACCAGCTTTGAGGTCTGACGAGAACCGCGGCTCTTTCCTCCTCCGGCCACCCGCCGGTTTGAACGTCAGTTATGAAGTCGGCACGTCCCGAAGTGCCCCGGCCAGCTCGCCGACGAACTGTCCAATCTCCTTGACGACCTCGACGCGGGGCCGGTTCACTGCCTCGGCCAGCCGCCGCACCAGGGCGCTGCCGACGATCAGGCCGTCGGCCACGGGGGCGAGCTCCTTGACCTGCTCGGGCGAGCCGATGCCGAACCCGATGCAGATGGGCAAATCGGTCTGGGTCCGCAGCCAGGCCACGTTGTCGACCAGGTCGGCAGGCAGGCTCTTGCGTTCGCCGGTGATCCCGGCGACGGACACGTAGTAGAGGAAACCCGTGGTCAACCGGGCGATCTCGACGGCCCGGTCGCGGGGAGTGGTGGGGGTGATGAGCTGGATCAACTTCAGCCCGCGCAGGGTGGCCTTGTTCATCAACAACTCAGATTCCTCGACGGGCAAGTCGGGCACGATCAGGCCGTCGAGACCGGCGGTCGCCGCCTCGTTGAGATAGCGCTCCACGCCCAGCCGATGAATGATCGAATACGAGACCATCGACACGAGCGGCGTGGCGATCAGCTCCTTCGACCCTTCGGCGCGCAGCGTTCGCAGAGTCTGGAAGATATGAGCCACCTTGACCCCACGTTCCAGGGCCCGGTGATAACTTGCGGCGATGACCGGCCCGTCGGCGATCGGGTCCGAGTAGGGGATGCCGACCTCGATCAGATCGGCCCCGCGCTGAATCAGCTCGCTGATCAGCAACGCGGTCGTCGCCAGGTCGGGATCGCCCGCGGTGACGAACGGCATCAGAGCACGACGCTGATCATTCTTGAGGCGTGAGAAGAGACTGTCGATTCGGTTCATGGTTGTTTCGTGGGCGGTGGCGAGTGGCTCGGAATAGTGGCGAGTGGCGAGTGATGAGTGGCTCGGAATAGTGGCGAGTGGCGAGTGGCCGGTAGTAAGCATTTCGCCCAGACTGCCTTGGTCGGAACTCGCCGCGAATGTCCTGTCTTTCCTGCTCGCCACACGCAACTCGCAACTCGCCACTTGTGCCCGGTCACTCGCCACTCACGAATTCAGATTGGCTCCCCCCGCAGCCGGGCGACCTCGTAGGCGTCCTTGTCGCCGCGGCCGGAGAGACAGACGACCAGGGCCTTGCCGGGTCCGAGACGGCCGGCCTCCTTGAAGGACTGGGCCAGGGCGTGGCTTGACTCCAGGGCCGGCAAGATGCCCTCGCGCCGGGCCGTCGTGTGGTAGGCGTCCAGGGCCTCGGTGTCCGTGATGTTCTCGTAGCGGACTCGCCCCTTGTCCTTCCAGTAGCTGTGCTCGGGTCCGACGCCCGGATAATCGAGACCGGCCGAGATCGAGTGCACGTCCTGAGTCTGACCGTCGTCGTCTTGGAGCACGTAGCTGAAGCTGCCGTGCAGCACGCCCGGCTTGCCCTGGGTCAGGCTGGAGGCATGGTCGCCGGCCTTCATCCCCCGTCCTCCGGCCTCTGCGCCGACAAGCTCGACCTCGGCGTCCTCGATGAACGGATAGAAGATGCCCGCCGCGTTCGATCCCCCGCCCACGCAGGCGACCACCGTGTCGGGCAGCCGGTCGAGCCGCTCCAGGAACTGCTGGCGGGTCTCGCGGCCGATCACCGACTGAAAGTCGCGGACGATCATCGGAAACGGATGCGGGCCGACCACGCTGCCGATCGTGTAGTGCGTCTCCCTGGACGATCCCATCCAGTCGCGCATCGCCTCGTTGGTGGCGTCCCGCAGGGTCTTCGATCCGGTCGTCACCGGCACGACCGTTGCGCCCATGGTCCTCATGTTGAAGACGTTCAATTTCTGACGGCGGATGTCTTCCTCGCCCATGTAGACCGTGCACTCCAGGCCAAACAGAGCGCAGGCCGTGGCCGTGGCAACGCCATGCTGGCCCGCGCCGGTCTCGGCGATGACACGCGTCTTGCCCATCCGCCGGGCCAGCATCACCTGGCCGATCGCGTTGTTAATCTTGTGGGCGCCGGTGTGGTTCAGGTCTTCCCGCTTGAGGTAAATCTCAGCGCCGCCGGCAAACCCGCTCAGCCGCTCGGCCAGGTAGAGCGGCGAAGGACGGCCGACATAGTGCTTCAAGTAGTCGTTGAGCTTGTTCTGAAAGTCGGGATCAACCTTGGCCTTCTCGTACTCCTCGAGAAGCTGATTGAGCGCGTCCATCAAGGTCTCGGGCACGAACCGGCCGCCGAAGGCGCCAAATCGCCCCAGATGGTCGGGGACTTGGTGCAGCGCGCGCATGGGGATGGTGGCGCCAGGAGAATCCTTCGCGGTCTCGGCGTCGCTGGTCGTGGGCATGAGCGTTCGATCCCTCATCTCGATGCTGATCGAGCCAGACATTGCCGGGCGGCTCGAGTGGCCTGTCGTGAATGAAGACAAGGTGCATTGTCCCGAGCCGTAAGTCGATCGGTCAAGAGGGTATCCGGTGGCGACGCGACCAGGGCCGTTTCTGCTCGAAGCGGGATTGGCGGCATCTCGTCGAACACTTCGGATCGAACGGGCCAGCCATGGCGGGAAGGCAATGAGCCTGTAGGGTGCGTCGAGCTTGCGATGACGCACCGCTCAGCGTCCTACCGTGTGGCTTCAAATCAAAACCAGAAGAGCGACCGCCAGAACGGCCAGGCTCACGACGGCGAGTAGGCCGGCGGGCATGAACTTGCGGGTCTTCACGGCAAAGCGATAGCCAAAGAAGACGGCGAGCAGGACCGCGACCAGGGCTCCCAGCCCCATGCCCCAATTTGGATTCTGGAAGGAGAGCAAAAGGGCGAGAATCGCGGCCACCGCGCTGCCTAGCCCGGCGATCAACGACGGCCTGCTGCCGGCTTTGGTGTAGCCGATGACTCCCCCGACGGCCAGGAGTACGGCGTAAATTCCTAATGCCACTTGACCTACAACCAGGATGATCATGGCGTGCAACTCTCGGCGGGGTGAAGTTTCGTCTCACTGTAGGGGGCTGCGGGGGCCCCGTCAACCAGCGGCAGGGAAGATTCAATGACCCAATGACCCGGGTCGGCGTCGTCGAAGCCGGCAACTTGAAGCGATTGAGCGGAACGGGAATCGATCATGCCCGGGCCTTTGCCAGCATGGCCGGCTCACTTGACATGATCGTCCCGTTCCGCATTTTTCGATGCGCGTCTGATACGTTCCGTTACCCCGATGAGAGTGGCTTCAACATCGCGGTTGATCCGCTCAAGGTTCGGGGTTTCCTCCCGGCGGAGGAGGCGCAGGAACGCGTCCACCACCCGACGTCGGGGGCGCTGGTGCTCCAACTCCGGGCGGAGGGGCAGGGGCACCGCCGCCGCCAGGAGGAAGATTTCCGGGAGGCACGGCGCCGGGGGCCAGACCGGGCGGCGGTGGCGCAGGCGCTCCGCCAGGACCCAAGCCAGGACCAAGGTCAAGCGGGCTCATGTTGACGTCGGTCGGCCTGCCCATCTGGTTCTGAAGCGGGTTGATGGCTCCGGCACCCACGGGCTGGACGAACGCGCCAGGCGGGGCCGGCGGTTCGATGCCCATTGACCGCATCCTTGCCCGTTGCGTGGCGGCCTGGGTGTTGGCCCAGGGGAAGTCCGGTCCGGACGGGAAGTATTGAACGTCATCGTGCATGTACTTGCCCGAGGGCAAGGTCATGCCCGCATATTCCACCTGGCAGCCGACCGAGGGCAAGATAGCGCCCACCGCCAGCGCCGACCAGAGCGCCACCCGGCGACTCGTGGCACCTCGCGGCGATCCCATACGGGGCAACCCCATCGCTTCCACCCTCCTTGGCGTCTTCGACGGTCCCTCTGACCCATTCCTGAAGGGAGCTTGACCGCCGTGGGGAGTCCTGGTTCGATCTCGCCCAACCGGATGCGACAATCTTTCCAAGCGGCACGGCCGTTCGCGTCATCTAGCGCGGACCAGGCCTTCTCGGCCGCACGCTGCGGCCGTCGGGCTTCTTACCTTGGTTATCAAATCGGCCGGATTGTCCGCTCGAGCCCAATGATTCCGCCAGTTTCGACAAAATGCGTAATGAGGCCAGGGGCAATCCATCGTGCTCGACCGGTTCTCCGCGGATCCAGGAGAAGAGTCGGCCATGGTCCCGCTCGCTCATGAGCGGCCGCCGAGCGGAGCATCGTTTCGGAAAGCCCGATCGAGCGGGCCGTCCCCTCGCGCTGGCAGTTTGACCGGAGGATCTGAATCGACGTATCTTCCGGTTACTCCAGGAAATCAACCCGTTGGCCTGCCTCGTCGGAGCCGGAAGGAAGGACATTGATGCGGCTGGACAAGCGGATTGCGCAACTGTTCGGCCTGTCGCGCCGCGCTGCGCAGGCAGCCGTACGGCAGGGCCAGGTGGACGTCAACGGTGAGCCTCGTCTCGAGCCGGCGCTGGAGGTTGAGCCTCAAGCACAGCTTGTCTACCATGCCAATCGGCCCCGCGCCGGCACAACGGCCCAACGGCTGCACGTCCTTTATGAGGATCCGCAGATCCTGATTGTCAACAAGCCCGCCCGAGTGCTCACCCAGCCCACGCCGGCGCGAGAGCGCGACACCCTGCTCGAGCGGGCCGGCCGGTATCTCGCCCGAAAGCATGGGTATAAAAGGCCTTACGTGGGCATCGTGCATCGGCTGGATCAGGACACGACGGGCGTGATCCTGATGGTCACAAACGCCCGCGCGCTGCGGCCGTTCCAGGCCATGTTTCGCGCTCACGCCATCGAGCGCAGTTACCTGGGAGTCGTCGAGGGGGGCTTTCTCGCTCCCTCGGGCCGCATCGACATGCCCTTGGTGGGCGACCGAGGTGACGGCCGGCGCGGAGTGACGCGCGATCCGTCCCTGGGTGTTTCCGCGGTGACCCATTTCAGGGTACTGGAGACTTTTGGCCAGACTGCCAGCATGGTGGAATGCCGGCTCGAGACGGGCCGAACTCACCAGATCCGCATTCACCTGGCCGAGATCGGTCATCCGGTCGTTGGCGATCCGGTCTACCGGCCCCGAACAGATCCCCAGTTCCCTGTTCCCTTCGGAAGGCAGGCGCTTCATGCCCAGAGCTTGCGCTTCGTCCATCCCTTCAGCCATGAGTCCATCGACGTACAGGCCCCTCTGCCCGCGGATCTGACCGAGTTGGTCGCCGAGCTCCGCGATCGGTTCGGATCATTGTCCCACTAGCCGGCGGAGGGCCTGGCAACCCGTCTCGACCTGCTCCGACACGAACAGCAAAATCGGAAAAAAAGAACCCTAACACTTGATTCTCCGCCCCCGCGGCCATTCCGCCGTGTTCGAGTCACGAATCCGCTTCGCGTCGACACTTCGAGGTCAGACCAATTCTGACGTTTCCGACAAAATTGAACGCCCGTTCATATTGATCGGGCGAAGTTTATGGGTAATTCGGTGGCCACAGCTACCTAAAGCCATTGGAAATAGGGACTTGTCGCTGGTTCTTTTCAAGCTCCCTATCCCTCCCAGACTATCACTCGGGACTTTTGTCGGAAACGTC
>JBAUOX010001319.1:0-2846 GCA_049579985.1 Isosphaeraceae bacterium
CCTCCGGCGCGGCCCGGATCTGCTGTCCTTCCTATGCACCAAGGGTAGGAGTCTCATCGTGAAGTGAGGCTCTTGCCAGCCTTTCGCAACATCAGACCCTACATCTCCACAGGAGTGAACACCATGCAATGCTTGATGTCTCTTCATCAGACCCTCCAGGGCAACGAACGAAAAGCGAAGTCACCGGCTCGCCACCGCGAAGCGTACCGTTCACGGCTGGTCCGCCTCGGCTGCGAAGTGATGGAAGATCGGGTCCTGCTGAGCGCCGCGCTCCCCGACTACCACTTCACAGCCCCCGCCCTTGTCGCAGGGACTGCTCAGACTCAGCACAACGCTCCCAGCTCGATCGGGTCGTTCACCAAAAATCCGGGGGGCACCACCTACCGCAGTGTGAGCAATGGATCAATGCAGGCCGTTGTCCCGGCGGCCCCGTCGTTCACGGCCACGGCGGTTTCAGCGACGCAGATCAATCTGGCGTGGAAGCCGGTGGCCGGCGCGACCGGCTACCTGGTCGATGAATGGATCAACAGCGTCTGGAAGCAGATCGGCAGCTTGGGCAGCGGCAGCACCGGCTACGCGGTCACCGGCTTGAGCCCCAATACCACCTACTACCTCGATGTGGCCGCTTACAACGCGGCAGGCTCGACCTGGGCGAATTACCGATCCGCAACCACCTATGTCTCTCCCCCTTCGACGCCAATTGATGCCGTCGTGTCGGTCCAGAACTCGAGTTCCCACACCATTACCTTCGGCTTCAGATGGACCTCTTCCTCGTCCTGGACCCTCTACACCGAGGCGCCTGGTCAGAGTGAAATCTTCTGGACCACGTATTCGAGCAGCCTCTCCCCGCAGGTTCTCTACGACACCTCGTCCGCGCCCAACTCGCAGACGGATTGCTCTCTGACGCAAGGATACAACCAGTGGACCGGAACCGGCACACCGCCTGCATCAGCGGCCAAACCGTACGCGTTCGAGAATACCACGACCGGCGTCCAGCTCTGTTACGCGGGGGGATCCACGGGGCCGGCCCCGGCCTCGAACGCGGTTACAAACCCGAACTGGTCAGGCTACGTGGCTGAAACCAATCTTTCTCAGCCGCAGCCGAATTCGGTGACAGAGGTCAGCGGCTCGTGGATCGTTCCGAAGGTGACCGGCCCATCGACCGGTTCGACCTACTCATCCATCTGGGTGGGCATCGACGGCTATGGCAATTCGACCGTGGAGCAACTCGGGACCGAAGAGGACGTGGTGAATGGAAGCCCTGTCTATCGCGCGTGGTGGGAGATGATCTCGAGCGGCAAGGGCCAGCCGGAGCAAGTGATCACCGGCATGACGGTCATGCCGGGCGATTCGATCACGGCCTCGGTCCAATATATTATGAGCGGCGCCCACGTGGGTCAGTTCGACTTGTCGATCGTCGACAATAGCCGGCCGAACGATTCTTTCAGCATCTATGCAAGCTCTTCTCAGTACCAGAGTCCTCTGGCCCAACGGAGCAGTGCCGAGTGGATCGTCGAAGCCACTACCGTCGGCGGCAATATCGCGACGGTACCGAATTTCGGCTCGGTCACCTTCACCAACGCTACAGCGGTGATCAGCGGAGTCTCGGGCCCGATCAACGCTGCTTCCTGGCATTCGCAAGCACTGAACATCGGCTCGAATGGCGTCACTTACGATACGACCTCGGTTCTGACCAATTCCGGGACGAGCTTTGTGGTGACCTACAACCCGTCTGCTGGAGCCGCTGTGCGAGCGGGCACGAACGCCGCGGCCGGGACAGCATCGGGCACCGCCGTTGGAACTACCCTTCGGTCGGGTAAGACGGTCGCCGGTCCCGTCCTCCGCGGGTCTGCATGGACCGGAGCCTCAGTCGTTTCGGGCTTTCGTACGCCGATCGGTCAGCACAAGCGTCCTACGCAAGGGTTCTTGATGGACCCGCTCTGGAATTGAAAAGTCCCAGGAACTGTCCAAGCAGAAAAGGCATCGTGTGCCCGGAGAGTACACGATACGAGATGGTCTCTTGCGATCCCCCCCTCACACGGCGGTGCAGGGGGGGATTGAGCAGCTCCTGGTTCGCGGGGAGCCCGACGGGGGGCAAGAAAGCCACGCACTGATGATCGGTGGTCCGCGTCGACGTTATACGGCTTGTGATACGGAGTTGGCTATCCGGAGCCATTCCGAATTCGAGAGCTAACTTTCGCCCCCTTCCCTATGGGATTATTGGTGTCTGATGGGATTATTGGTGACAGTCCTTTTTCGGCTAAAATGGACGCCGAGGGGGGATTATTGGTGTCAGTTCTTTTTTCGTTGGGGGATTATTGGAGCAGCAGTTCTTTTTTCTTGCAACGCTCGCTTGATCTGGCATGATCAAAGCTGAATCCATGCCTTAGAACGGGTGTGCGCAAAAAGAATCGTGGTGTACTCCAAACGTCCGTAAGGAAGGCCATTCATGCCGAGCACGTTGACCTATCCGGGTGTTTATATCGAGGAGCTTCCCAGCGGCGTCCACACGATTGTCGGGGTCACGACCTCGATTACCGCCTTCATCGGCACTGCCCCGAGAGGCCCAGTCAACCAGGCGACGACGATTGGCGGTTTCGCCGACTACGAACGGACCTTCGGCGGGCTCGACAGAAAGAGTCCGATGGGGTTCGCCGTCCGGGATTTCTTCTTGAACGGTGGCTCACAGGCCGTGATCGTACGGCTCTATCACAGTCCCGACACGACGAAAGACAGCACCAAGCTGCCGATCGGCAAGCTGGCCTTGATCGCAGCCAATCCCGGGACCTGGGGGAAAAACCTCCGAGCGATCGTCGATCGGAACGTTACGGACGAGGCGGCGCGGA
>JBAUOX010001320.1:0-22192 GCA_049579985.1 Isosphaeraceae bacterium
TGCGTGGAGCAGTCCAATCATTAGAATTGAACAGTAAGGCTGGGAGAACGTGTCAAGGAACCGGCTGACTTGCCCATCAATTGCCGATTGATCGCGTTTTTTCCGAGAATGGTGTGGTAAACTGAAGTCGATAGAGGGCTTTGAGCCTGTGCCCCGGTAACGGGTGGGGTTGCGGCCTCAGGTCCGTGAGAATCCGGTGGCCTTGGGGATCAGGGTCGTTCGTTCATTCACGGAGGAATTGGTCGATGCTCGTTCGAATCAGTGGAGGAATGGCCCGGTTCGGTCTGCCCGGGTTGATCCTGGGAGCGGCGATCTCCTGGATGGCCGGGGCACGCGGACCGCTGGCGGAGGCCCAGACGAGGGCGGGGGGAGAGGGCGGTTCACAGGTAGGTTTGCCGGTTCGTGGGCCCGACGCAAATCGGGCTCAGCAGGGACAGGGCCGGCTGCTCGCGAGTGGCGAGGCGAATGGAACGTTGGCGATGGTCACGGCGCCTGCTGGTCCGGCCCAGTGGCTGTACCTGATCGACACGAAGAGCCACGCCTTCGCGATTTACCGTCTCGATCCGACCAATCCCAAGGGCTTGGTGAAGCTGGAGGCCGCACGTCAGTATCAATGGGACTTGAAGCTGGAGCACTACAATAATCAAGCGCCGGAGCCCGCCGCGATCGAGTCGATGGTCAGGACTCTGGCTCAGCCGATGACGCGATAACCTGGAGACCGCCTGCCTGGCGCGTGCTGTAGTTCGCGGTCTCCCGCCTCCCTTGAATCGGCTCCACCACGGCCGCCACCGGCCGATTCTGACCGCGAGGACCACATCCATGGCTCAATTTTATACACTGGAAGAAGCCGCACGCGTCCTGGGCATGAGTCCCGAGGAGCTCAAGTCCAAGGCTCAGCACCGCGAGATCCGCGCGTTCCTCGACGGCGGCTCCTGGCGGTTCCGGGTGGTTGACATCGACGAGCTGGCTCGCCGCAGCGGCCTGGGCAGCGACGCCGAGCTGCGGCTTTCCGACGCGGAGGTCCCCGCGGCCGGCGGCGGCGAGAACCTCGATGATCTCGACCTCTCCGAGTTCCAGCTCGGCGTGGCCAAGCCCGACCTGGCCAACGAGACGATGGATCTCTCGGCGAGGAAGTCCCCCGGCGGCCAGCGCCTCGTCGGGGAGTCGTCCGCCGAACAGGACATTCTGTTCGACGACCTCTCGGTCCCCCCCAGCCCGGTGACCGGGTCGAGCTCGGTGATCATCGGCATGCAGTCCAGCGGCAAGCTGCCCAGCGACTCCGACGTCCGCCTCGTCCCGGACAATCTCAAGGGATCGAGCGACTCGGACGTCCGTCTCGCCTCGCCCGACCCCGACCTGAGACACCCCAGCGACTCGGACGTCACCCTCATCAAGGATGACACCGCCGATCACCACTTCCTCACGCCGACTTCTGGTTCGGGCGAGACGGCCATCCGGTCCAGCCCGATGGTCGGCTCCTCGTCCTCGGCCGAGGTTCCGGTCCCCGAGTCGGACAGCGATTTCGAGCTCAATCCCTCCAGCGATCTCATCGATATGTTGCAGCCGGAATCGGGCAGCGATTTCGAGCTCAGCGCCCTGGACAGAAGCGACGAGTTTGAATCGACCCCATTGCGCCCCAGCGATTCGGACGTGACCGCGGCCGATCCGAACCTCTCGGGAATCAATCTCTCTCGCCCCAGCGATTCGGGAATCAACCTGCAGGAGGTCGGAGCGTTCGACCTGGGACCTCACGACTCGATCGAGCTGGCGCCCCTGAGCGAAGATGAGATCAAGACCGATCAGTCCAAAACAGCCAAGTCGGGCATGCCTGCTCCCGCTGCAAAGCCCGACGAGGCGGCAACAGGCAAGGCCGGCCCGGCCAAGGCCAAGCCCTCGCCGGCCGAGACCCCTCCCCCGGCAGTGAAGAAGGGCGAGAAGGATATCTTCGACGACACCGATTTCGAGGTGGACGCACCCATCGCCGAGGAAGACTCTTCCGACGACAAGACCGTGCAGCTCGAGGCGGCCAGCGATTTCGATCTGGAAGACAGCGACAGCGGGTCGGAAGTCTTTGCGATCGATGAGGAAGAAGTCGATCAGAACGCGGCCACCGCCATGGCCCCCTCGGCCTTCGCCGAAGAAGAGGACGAGGACGACGGCTTCGAAGAGGCTGTCTCGAGCGAGATGGCCACCTCCTGGTCGGCCGACGAGGGCCAACCCTCAGGCGGGCCGGCACCCGCCATGGTCATTTCCCGTGAGGCCACTCCGGAATGGGGCGGCGTGTGGGTTGGGCTGCTCTGCTTCACGACCCTCTGCCTTCTCTTCGCCTCGTTCGTCGCCGTCGACCTGATGCGCAACCTTTACGATTTCCAGGACACTCCGGTAGCCTCCGGAATGGTCCGCAGCATCGCCAGCATCTTCGGAAGTTGACGACCGTTCCTGGGCTTGATCTTCCGGAACGAATCCGCTATCACTGCCCTGGATTCTCCGGATCGGCCATCCCGACGACCCGTTTTCGCCCGGCCTGGCGGAAACGGGTCGCGTCGTATCGTCTCGGGTCACCTCATGTCCCGTCCTGTCCCGTCCTGTTCCGGGCCGCTGATGGCTGATCGTATCCGAAAGGAGTCGGAACGGATGGCTCGTGCCCTTCGTCTCCTGGGGAGAGCGCCCTTAGTCCTTGCCGCCGCCGTCTTTGTGGCTTCCGGCTGTCGCATGGCGCCCCGCCAGGAGGTCGACGACTGCCATCGCCTGAGCCAGACCCTTCGGTCGGAAAACGCCGGGCTGAAGGACCAGATGCTGGCCCTGCGCAGCCAGAACCAGGACTTCTCCGAGCGCGCCGTCGATGACGCCCGCCGGCTCGCCCAGCTCGAGACATCCAATCAACGGCTCGAAACCAGCGTGCAGGCCTACCAGGACGAACGGACGCGGCTGGAGGCTGCCTACAAGGAGCTGCGGGCCAGCCTGCCTGACTCTCTGCAACCACTCAGCTCGAATCAGCAGGGCGGACCGGAGCCGTCTCGACCCCGGCGCGGCAACGCGCTGGATCCGGAGTCTGAACCAGGGCCGCAGCCGGAGCACGATCCCGACATCAAGCAGGCCGATGGCTCTTCTGCCTCTCCAGGGGCCCGGGCCCGTACCCCCTCGGGCAAGGCCGCTAGCAACCACGGCGCCTGGCTGCCATCGCGGTCCGACGGATCGCCCGATCCCTCTGCCGGGTCTTCTTCGCCCCGCACCGACCCTTGACTTGGTATCTCTCCGACTCGCATAATTCAGGGTTCAACGTCGATCCACGAAACCCTCGCACACTCCATTCAACGGGAGCGTTCGTCAATGCGGAATTCGCTGGCAGCATTGTGTGGAACTCTTCTGGTCTTGAGCACGAGCGTTGCCAATGCGGCGGGTCTGCGGGGCGACTATGTGGAAGCGCGAACCGCCGACGTGTTCACCGGTCCCTGCATCTCCAACGCCGAAGTCTTCATTTATGGCAGCGAGGCTGTGATGGCGTGGAAAGTCAATCAGGGAGACTGGAAGGGCACTGACCTGAGTGGGCTGTGCGTCGCCGCGGCCGTCCGGGGCACGACCACCTTCTCCGAGGATCAACCCGACAAGGCCGCGGCCGTCTTGATCGTCGATCGAAAGGCCAGCCCGCCGCAGCGCGAAGCCCTGGTGAAGATGGCCCAGGAGCTTGGCGGCGCCCGGCTCAGAAACGTGGTCGCGGTGAAGACGGCCCGGATGAGCCTCAAGCTGGAAGACCATCAGGTATCGGCGGCGGATCTTGCCCACAGCGCTCACGGCATGCCGCACGCGCCTCGGGCCTCGTTCTGGGCGGCCGGGCTGGCCAACATCGTGACCCGTCCCCTGGACGAGAACGATCATTTCTGCGGCAACGAAGTGATTGCCTACGCCCCGCTTTCGCAGGGAGTGAAGGTGTTGCCCGCCTACACTCTGGGGCACGAGTTCAAGGGCGCCGGCCTGAACACCCGCTGGAACGACCCCAACTGCCGCAGCAGCTTCGTCGGCCACTTCTCGCTGTGAGAAATCGACTGTGCTCGAGAAAGAGCCACTATTGAGGCCAGAGATTGATGCGCTCTCTTACCAGATGGTCTGCTCTTCTGTTGCTCCTTCCCGGCAGCCTGGCTGCTCAGGAGACTTACAAGGTTGAGGAGCTGAAAAAGGCTCCGCCTTCATCGATCTCGCCCGAGATCGCCCCGGCCTTGATTGCCCAGGGTTACCGGATCGTGGACGGCCAGGGAAAGCCATTCGCCGATCTCTGGTTGCGCCGGTCGATTCCCGCCGCGTCCAAGCCCTCCGGGGCCAAGGGCGTGATCCAGTTTCCCTTCCTCATGGAGAGCGAGTTACTCGGCGTGATCGAGCTTCACGGCGAGGCCCACGACTACCGCGATCAGGCGATCGCCCAAGGGCTCTACACCTTGCGATACGGCCATCAACCGGTCAATGGCGACCATCTTGGCGCGAGCCCCTTCGGCGATTATGTGCTGCTCTTGCCCGGTGCCAAGGATGATAGCCTGGCGGCCCTGCCCCGGAAGCGCCTGGAGACCAAGAGCGCCGAATCCGCCGGCTCGAGCCATCCCGCCGTTCTGTTCATGCTCGCCGTTCCCGCGACCGGTGCCGGCGCGACGCCGTCGATGATTCACGACGCAAAGAAGAACTCGTGGCGGGTGGTCGTCCCGCTCAACCTGACGGTCCAGGGCGAGTCGAAGCCGATGGTCTATCCCGTCTCGATCATCGTGGTCGGTACCTCCGAGGCGGCCTGAGACTTCCGGAAAGTTCGATCAGGCTCGGACCGGACCACCTTGAGTAAGCCATGCCGATTCCCCTACTTATCGCCCTCTGGATTGCTTTCGGAATGGAGCTGCCCGGGGACGAGGTTCCCGGGCCTTCGATTTCTCTCCGGCTGATCGAGACGCTCGGCGGAATCTTGCTGATTGCAGCCCTTTCGTTTGGCCTGGGTGGCTGGGTGGCGGCGCAGGTTTCCCATCTTGGCTATGCGTCGGGCCGGGTGTTCCGGCGCTATCTGCGAGGCTCACGCATCCTGACCGTTGCGGGGCTGGCGATCTACGCCTGGATCATCCACCTGGTCGGCTGGCCCCGGTTGGTCCTGTCGAATTGGGGCCTTCAAGGCCTGGTGCTGGTCGATGATCTGGCGGTCCTTCTCCCCTTTTTCGCCATCCAGCTCATCACCTGGAGCGGCCTTTACCTGGCCGAGCGCGCGCTCCACGACGAGCGCGTATTTCCGCGACTGCCGACTTATCTCGCACTCAAGGCGCGGCAGTCGGCGGGGCTGGTTCTGCCCGTGGTGCTGATACTCGTTATCAGGCAAGACCTCTGTCCACGACTCTGGCCCCAGTGGCATCAGAGCCCGGCGGCCGAGCCGATCGAGCTGGCGGTTCTCGGTCTCCTGGTGCTGGCGGTCTCACCGCTGTTCATTCGCCTGGCCTGGCCCACGCGCAGCTTGCCGGAAGGACCCCTGCGCAATCGCCTGGAGCGAGTCGCGCGCCGGGTCGGCTTCCGGTTCAATGACCTTCTGATCTGGGACACGAGGCATCTCATGGTCAACGCCTGCATCACCGGAGTGCTCCCCTACTTTCGTTACGTTCTGCTCACCGACGCCCTGATCGATTCGCTGAGTCCCGTCGAGGTGGCCGCCGTCTTTGGCCACGAGCTGGGCCACGTGGCACATCGGCATCTGCCGTTCTTCGGCTTCTTCTTCCTGGGGAGCCTGGGTTTGCTGTCGCTGGTGACCCGCGTCTTCGCGCTGCCGTCGGCCTGGTTCGAGGGCCTTCCCTGGATACCCGCGGACCAGATATCCCGGGTCGGCGAGTTCGCCGAGGCGGCGCTCATCCTCGGCTCTCTGGGCGTCTTCTTCTGGCTGGTATTCGGCCATCTCTCGCGCCGATTCGAGCGGCAGGCTGACGTGTTCGGGTGCAAAGTCGTCTCTTGCGGCGTCTCGGAGTGTCCTCCCCATTTCGATTTCGAGGAGGGCACCCACGGTCTCGAGCCCGCAAATTCTCTATCCCCCGGGCTTTGCCCTGTCGGTGTCCAGATCTTCTCTGATGCGTTGGCCAAAGTTGCCTGCCAGAACGGAATCGACGCTTCTGCACGCTCCTGGAGGCACGGCAGCATCGCCAATCGGCTCAACTTCCTCCGGCGATTACAGGCCGACCCCGGGGGCGAAAAATTCTTTCAACGGAGCGTTCGCTCCTTCCGCCTGATGCTTTCGGTCGTCCTGCTGATCACGCTTATCGTTGCGGTGCTGACGCGCTCATGGGAATTGCTGGGTTGAACGCGAGTCTCGAGCGGTCGGTGGCCGGATACCCCGGCGCTTTTCGAGGCGGGTCTTGCTTGTGGCCAACCTCAGGAAAACCCCCGCAGAGTCGGTTTGAGCCCGGCAGCGACTTCTGGTATAAGCAGTGCCGCTGCCCGGATTGACCCGTCTTCAGGGTCCCCGCGCGAGTTCGAGCCCGCCCCAACGACAGGGAGGTCGTCATGGTCCGGTGGCCCATTCGCATCAAGCTCATCGTCGGACTGAGCGTGGTCGTGGGAATGATGCTGATCCTCATGGGCGGGTCGATCTTCGGGTTGCATTCATTCCATATCAGTTACCTGACGCAGTCGGATCAGCTTGTGGAGATGGGTGCGTCGGTCGACCTGATCGACCGGGTCTTCCGCCTGCACGCGCCTCGAATTGAGTCGCTCGAGGAGAAGGAGGAACTGGCCAAGCGGGTGCTCGAAGCTCGTGATGCCCTGCTCACGTATTTCCGCGCCCTCAAGCAGAACACGATTCGCGGCAACCGGGCCAACAGCGGCCTCGACGAGCTGGGGCTGGCGTTTCTGATCGACGACGACCTGACGTCGATCCTCAAGGAGCTGGAACCGAACTCCGAATCGGCAACCCCGATCTTGCCGGGCACCTCGTATTACGTGAACAAGCACCCCGAGATGCTGCCACAGATCGAACCGGCCACGGACCTGAAGCAGCGGATCGACCGGTTGAATCACACCGTCATGCTCCTTCCGAAGGAGCTATTCGGAGACTTCTACGACGTGCTGGTCATGTCCAGGGGACAGTACCAGACCAGCCAGGTGATCGTCTGGACCTCGGCGCTCATGGTGCTGGCCATGCTCTGCGGGTTGATGCTGCTGTTTCACCGCTGGGTGCTGTATCCCGTCCGGCTGCTCCAGCGCGGAGTAAGACGCGTGGCCCGGGGCTCGTTCGACTACAAGATCGAGCTCAGCTCGGGAGACGAGATGCAGGACCTTGCCGAGGCGTTCAACGACATGACGGCCAAGATCAGCTTGACGTACGCCGATCTCGAGCAGCAGGTGCAGGAGCGAAGCCGCCAGCTCGTCCGCTCCGAGCGGCTGGCGGGCGTGGGGTTCCTGGCCGCCGGAGTCGCCCACGAGATCAATAACCCGCTGGCGTCCATCGCCTTCTGCTCCGAGGCTCTCGAGAGCCGGTTGGGCGGCCTCTTGAGCGCATCGAGCCATCCCGATCACAGCGTCATTTCGAATTATCTAAAAATGATTCAAGAAGAGGCGTTCCGGTGCAAGAGCATCACCGAGAAGCTGCTCGACTTCTCGCGGTGCAACGACATCAAGCGCGAGCGGACTGACCTGGCCAGCCTGATCCAGGGCGTGGCGGACATGATCCGGCACATCGGTAAGTACCGGGGCAAGACCATACTCTTCCAGCCCAAGGAAGCGGTCATGGCCCACGTGGACAGCCAGGAGATCAAGCAGGTGGTCCTCAATCTGGTAGTCAACGCGATCGATTCGATGGATGCCGGAGGAACGTTGCGGATCGAGACGCGGTATCACCACGGCATGGCCGAGATGAGCTTCAGCGACAACGGCTGCGGAATGTCTCCGGAAGTGCTCGAGAACATCTTCGAGCCTTTCTACACGAGGCGGCGAGCAGGCAAGGGAACCGGGCTGGGGCTGTCGATCTGTCATCGGATCGTGAACCAGCATCACGGGGAGATCATGGCGACGAGCCCGGGCGAGGGCAAGGGCTCGACGTTCAGGGTCCGGTTGCCGATTCACCCCTCCGAGATCCCTGAGAGCACGGCAGCCCACGATCGATCTCACGGCCCGGCGGAGCCGGCAGAGACGGCCGCCGCCAGCGGGGTGCACGCGGTATCCTGAAGACCCGGACGGGGTCCAGTCCGATGCAGGCTATTCAGGGAGGAGCTGATGATGGAGAAGCTGCGCCAGGGGGGATTACGGGTCCTGTTCGCGGATGACGAGGCGCACCTCCGGGACCTGATGCAGATGGAATTGCCCCGACTGGGCCACGAGGTGACCGTTTGCGCCGACGGCACTGCCGCCCTGCGCGCCCTCGAGCGCGGGTCTTACGACGCGGCCCTGCTCGACATCCGCATGCCCGGAATCAGCGGCATCGAGGTCCTGGGCCAGATCAAGCAGATCAGCCCCGACACGCAGGTGATCATCCTGACCGGCCAGGCCACCGTGGATACGGCCGTCCAGGCGCTCCGGCTGGGGGCATACGATTATCTGACCAAGCCGTGCAAGTGGGCCGAGCTCGAGGTCTTGCTGCAGCGCATCGGCGAACGCAGGGACCTGTCCAACAAGACCGCGGCCCTGGAGACCCGGCTCAAGAACGCCGAGGGAGCTCCTCTTCTGATCGGCGAGACGCCGGCCATGCAGCAGGTCCGACGCCTGATCGACACGATCGCGCCCTCCGAGGCCACCGTCATGATCCTGGGCGAGACCGGGACCGGCAAGGAGCTGGTCGCGCGCAGCCTCCACGAGAAGAGCGATCGCGTCAGCCGCGCGTTCATCCCCGTCAACTGCGGCGCGCTGCCCGCGAACCTGGTCGAGAGCGAGCTCTTCGGCCATCGCAAGGGGGCCTTCACCGGTGCCGATGCGAACCGCAAGGGGCTCTTCGAGGTCGCCAATGGCGGCACGCTCTTCCTCGACGAGGTCGGCGAGCTTGACAAGAGCGTGCAGGTCAAGCTGCTGCGGTTTCTCGAGTCTGGAGAGATCCGCCGCGTGGGAGAAAACGAGCCCTTCCGGGTCGACGTGCGCGTGCTCTGCGCCACCAACCGCGATCTTCGCGATATGGTGAAGAACGAGCTCTTTCGCGAGGACCTGTTCTTCCGCCTCAACACGTTCGAGATCTTCCTGCCCGCCTTGCGCGACCGCAAGGCCGATATCACGGAGCTGGCGCGCCACCTGCTCACTCGCTACGCGGCGCGGCGGGGAATGACCGAGTCATCGTTCAGCCCCGAGTCGCTCGAGATGCTCGCGGCTCACGACTGGCCGGGGAACATCCGCGAGCTGGCCAACGCGATTGAACGGGCGTCGATTCTCGCCGGCAACGGCTCGATTCGTGCCGAGCACTTGCCGACCCAGTTCCCCGCCCGTGGCCGGACGCAGCATTCCGCGGCGGCCCACCCGCCGATCGCCTCGCCCCACTTCACGATCCCCGAGGGCTCGCCGACCTTGCGCGACATCGAGATGAGCTACATCCAGGCCGTTCTCGAGAAGCACAACGGCAACAAGCCCGCCGCGTCCAAGGAGCTCGGAATCAGCCTGAAGACGCTCTATAACAAGATCAACCAGCTTCAGCAGAGCTGAGCGGAGAGAGCGAGGTGACCCGCCCTGGGGCCGAAGGAGGGGGCTGGGTCGAGGCCAGCCCGTCGGTGCAGTCTCTCCCGGCGACTTCGCTTTTCGTAACTGTTAAGCTGTTTCCTGCGCGCACGCTGGGCGCAGCCGCACCAGATAGGCGGTGGATCGATGAGCGAGGTGGACTTTTCGACCGCCGCGTCCCGCCGGGTCTCTCCGGTATTAGGATGCGGCGGTGGGCGTTTGGAGCACACACGCCTCTCAAGGTCGGATACCACTGGCGAATACGTCCGGGGCCTCGGCGGCCGGGATTACCCTTTATCATAATGAAATGTTGAGATATATGCAAACAGTAGACAAGCTGACTGTCCACGTTGTGGTGGATAACATCACAGACATGCTGTCCAGTCGTCCCAAGCACGTCGCTTCCGAGCTGCGCGTCCTCAGGGCCGCGGGGATGACCGAACTCGCCGGCGAGGCGCTCTGTTCGGCCCACCATGGGCTGTGCTTGGCGGTCACGGCGCATCGGGACGGTGAAGCCCGCACCGTGCTCTTCGATGCGGGCCCGGACCCGTATGCTCTGGAGCGCAATGGCCGGCACATGCACCTCGATTTCGGGCGGATCGAGGCCTTGGTGCTGTCGCACGGTCATTTCGACCATTCGGAGGGGCTGGTCAAAGCCCTCGAGCTGATTCGCGGAGCGAATGGCGGTCAACCGGTTCCCCTGCATGTGCATCCCGGAGCTTTCGTCAAACGGGGCCTGCGGCTGCCCAGTGGCGAACTCCTTCCGTTCCAGGACGTGCCGCCGCGGCACGCGCTCGAAGAGCAGGGCGCGCGGGTGGTCGCCTCCGCTGAGGCGGAGGAGATCTTGGACGGGCTGTTTTATCTCAGTGGTGAGATCCCCCGCCGGAGCTTCGAGCACGGCTGGAAGACCCACTTCAAGCGCGCGGCGGACGGGAACTGGGAACCGGATCCGTGGATCATGGACGAGCGCTTCCTGGCCGCCCACGTGCAGGGAAAAGGGATCGCGATCTTTACAGGCTGCTCCCATGCCGGGGTGGTCAACATCTGTCGCCATGCCCAAGAGGTCTTTCCCGACGTCCCGCTGTACGCGCTGGTCGGCGGGTTGCACCTGGTCGCTCCGAATGAAGACATCATCCCCGAGACAATCGCGGAGCTTCGCAAATTTGGCCTGAGGGTGATCATCCCAGGGCACTGCACTGGATGGCGCGCCGTCCACGCATTGATCAGCGCCTTTGGCGAGGAGATAGTGGATCCGCTGGCCGTGGGCAGCCGGCAAACCCTGTAGCGCTCATCCCGCCGCCCCAACACTCGCCGCGGCCGACCGGGCGCTGCCGATGGACCAGTACAGGAGAGGTTTCATGCGTATTCCAGCCATGCTAGGGCATTGGTTTGTTACCTCGATGTGCTGGGCGGCCACGCCAGCATTAACTCAAGAGCACTACAAGGATCACACCGCAGCCGATCTGAACCGGCAATTCCAGGACCCGAATCTCGATGTTCAAAAGTTTGTTCAGCGGTTCGAGACGGATTCGCGGGAAATCTTCGCCCAGCGGCAGGCAATCGTCCAAGCGGTTGACCTGCGTCCGGGGCTGGCTGTGGCCGACATCGGCGCGGGGACGGGTCTGTTCACCTGGATGTTCGCGGAGAAAGTCGGACCGCAGGGCACGGTCTACGCCGTGGAGATCGCGCCGGCATTCCTCAAGTCCATTGGAGAACAGGCTCGCCAGCGTGGCCTGGAAAAGGTGGTGAAGACGGTTCGGAGCACCCAAGAGGCGACGAACTTGGCCCCCGGTTCGACAGATGTAGCGTTCGTCTGCGCGACTTACCACCACTTCGAGCACCCGGAGAAGGTGTTGGCCTCGATTCATCAGGCGCTTCGACCCGGCGGGCGGCTCGTTGTCATCGACTTCGACCTCCGCAAGGACAGTACTGCATTTGTACGCGAACGGGCTCGCGCCCCGAAAGAGGTGTACCTCCAGGAGATCGAGGCTGCGGGTTTCACGCAGATCAAAGCGAAGCCATCACTGAACCTGAGGGAGAACTTCTTCGCGGTCTTTCAACGACGGAGAGGCGCAGTCTCCCAGGACGTTGTTCAACCTGACATCAAGAGGAGGGTACGATGAAGCGATGGAGTTTGGGCGCATCGGCACTCGGGACGCTGTTGGTCGCGGTGGCGATGGCCGTCGCGGCGCAGGAACCCCGACAGGAACAGACCCAGGAGCCGCGCACGACTGATCAGCCCCAGATGAAGGGCATGATGACGCGGGGCATGCCCATGCACGGCATGATGCCGATGATGATGGAGATGCACCGGCAGCACGCGGCGATGGAGAGCCAATGGGAGGCGACCAGCGCGGGGATCTTCGTCCTGCGTCCCGGCCAACTGCTGAAGTACGATGGGGACCTGAAGCTCGTCAAGACCGTGGAACTGCCCAAGATGTCCCCGCCCATGATGCCCCACCACGGCGATGAGGCAGACGAGGCCGAGGGCGGGCCCAAGATGAAGATGCACCGGGGCGGGATGCAGCAGATGATGGCCCGGATGCACGGTGGGCTGCCGACGAAGCTCGACGTGACCCGAGATGCCGTGTTCGTCTCGCAGGGGAGCAGCCTGCTGAAGTTCAGCCACGACCTGGAACTCCAGAAGCGGGTCGATCTGCCCGACGCCCCGCCGATGATGTGCCCGATGTGCGGCCCGATGATGGAGCAGATGCACGGTCGAATGCGGGGCGGCCGGGATGAGTAGACGCCCGGTGAGGCGGGGCAGCGCCCCGGAAGACTGGAAGCCCGGGCCGAGAGGCCGGCTTGGGGGTGTAGCTCAGAGGCTGCGCCGCCCGCGCAGGGAGTCGCGCCGACCGACGCCCGTGCCGATCGGCCCCTCGGGAATCCATCAAGACATCGTCGTTCTCCGGATGGCTTCGCGGGGCGGATGGCTTCGCGGGATCAGATGGCTTCGCGAGGTCATGGCTTCGCGAAGCCCCGACTGTGACCCCGCGAAGCCCCGCCTGACCCCGCGAAGCCCCGCCGCGTTGAAAACCCAGGAGCCACCTCTGAACCTACGACGGAGAAAAGAAACTTCTCTCCCTGTCAGTGGACCTTTTGAGGGCTAGATCCCGACGCCGCTGATATGCTAACTTCAAGCAGTGGCGCCATAACGATACCGAGATCAAGGACAAGGGACTAATTTACGCCAGATCATGCGATGTCGATTCTGATCACTGTTCGCGTTCCATCGATCGTGCCGGTTTCCGCGTTTCGCACAACAACGCGCCTAAGCTAGCGAATTCACGCCAACGAAGTACAGTCCGGGCGCAGGAGATGATCGGGTGGTCTTCGGTAAACGTGGGACGCACTACCCCTTGGAATTGCTTGGTTTTTTCAAGATTTTCAGGAAGAGTCTCAGAAAGCAGCGGGATACTCCCTCTTCTGGACAGACAACAATTGTTGCCGGATATTGGGACACGAGGTTGTCAGGCCAGGTTCGAGACTGCTGGAGGAGATTCAGAAATGGCAGGTCAGGCGGCGAGACAGTCTGATCGCGACACTTCCGAGAGAGCGGGAGAATTCGCCCGGGCCGGAGAGTGGGAGTTGAATCGCCGCAGATTGATTCGTCTCGCCTGTGCCAGCCTGGGGGAAATCGGCGGCGGGATGGCTCTGATCGCCAACAATCAGAGCTTCGCCGGGTTTGAGCATCATTCTCCGGACGACACCCGCCTCATCGTCCGGACCGAGCGACCCCTGAACCTCGAAAGTCCGACCGCCGCGTTCGATTCCTGGCTGACGCCGATCGATCAGTTCTTTGTCCGGAGCCATTTTGGGGCCCCAGCCGTGGACCTTCATCCCTGGGAGCTGGAAATTGATGGCTTGGTGGAGCGACCGAGAGGGCTGAGCCTCGCCGAATTGAACCGCTATTCGCAGGTCACCTTGCCGGCCCTGCTGCAATGCTCCGGCAATGGGCGGACCCTGTTCCGCCCGCGAATACCTGGTATCGGCTGGGAGCGGGGAGCGGTCGGCCACGCCGAATGGACCGGGGTCCGACTCGCTGACATACTCAACCGGGCCGGCATCAAGCCGGGCGCGGCTCATGTGCAAATGATTGGCGCGGACACACCTCCCTCCCCCAAAACCCCCGCGTTCTTCCGGAGTATTCCACTCGACCAAGCCCTTGCCCCGGATACTCTGATCGCCCTGCGGATGAACGGCGAACCGCTGCCGGTCCTGCATGGCGGACCCTTGCGTCTGGTTGTCCCAGGCTGGGCGGGCGACAATTGGCTGAAATGGCTGCGCAGGATCATCGTCTCGGTTGTCGAAGCACCCGGATTCTATATGCAAACGGCCTATCGCCTGCCGAAAACCCCGCTGCCTCCCGGAGTGACGCCCAAACCCGCCGACTTGTTGCCGATGACCTGGATGAACGTCAAATCGTTGATCACCTGGCCGCGCGCCGAGAGCATCGTGCCGCTTGGCCGTAACGAGGTCCGCGGTATCGCCTGGACTGGTCAGGGCCATGTCACTGCCGTCGATTTCACCACTGATCGCGAGCCTCTTTGGCGGCCGGCCAAACTGATCGGCGAGGCTCGCCAGGGTAGCTGGCGTCAATTCCGTGTCGACTGGCAAGCGGCAGCCCCCGGACGGTGCCAGATCCGCATCCGGGCGACCGATTCCCATGGTCGGGTTCAACCCGAGATCACTCCGTGGAACAGGAGCGGCTATCTCTGGAATGGATACGACCAGGTCGCATGCGTGGTTGTCTGAGAGGGCCCGATGAAAGCGTCCAGGATAGTCGGGATCATCATGATCGGCTTCATGGGGGTCGTCGCGGCGGTGATCTTGCGCAGCCACTCCAACCGGAGGCCGACAGCATCACCGCCCGAAGGCTCTTTCCAGCAACCGACGGCGACTGACCGGGCCCGACCAGCTTCCCAGCAACCTTCTGGTTCCTCGGACGATGACGACGAGGCCGCTTACCTCGAAGCCGTGGCGCGGCGATCTCTCCAGGAAAACTGCTCGATCTGTCATGATGATAGCATGATTACACAGCAGCGATTGACCCCTGCTCAGTGGAAAGCTGAAATCGAGAAGATGGTCTCCTGGGGTGCTGCCCTGCCCGTCGAAGCCCAGCGGCCCCTGTTCGCTTACCTGGCACGTCATTTCTCCGATCAGGACCCACTTCCTCCTCCCGGGCGAAGCACACTTAGGGCCATCAAATCGTTGGAACGCTCGGATCCCGGAGTGCCCCGAACGATCCCCAGCGGCGATTCCCGCCGGGGCGAGCGCCTCTATGCCGCCAACTGCGCCAACTGCCACGGAGCCAAGGCCATGGGGGGGGACCCGGGGCCGAGCCTGGTGAACAAGGCAATCTTGGCTCATCCCGACGCTTATCACGATCAAGTTAGCAAGGGCTTGCGCCGCATGCCCGGTTTTCAAAACGTACTCACCGCCGCGCAGCAAGTCGATCTTTTGACCTGGCTGCGGGAACAGCGATATCCAGAGATCATTTCAAGCCAGAAATGACGGTATCATTGACAATCTAAGTTTGATCACGCGACTTTACGAGTGCACGAAGTGTTCACGCGCCAGCAGAGCCGCGCCCAGAATTCCGGCATCATCGCCCAGGGCGGCATGGACGATCTTGATCGGACCCTCGGGGGGAGGCTTCGCGGGCCGGGTAGCCCTGGGGGATTGCTCCCCAGGCGAGTCAATTTAGGCCGCAAGTCTTGGTCTGAATACGGGAGGGAAAAAGGGGGGAGGGGAAAAGGGACGTCACTGACATCGCCCGTTTGCGAGGGGAATGAGTCTCGGGGACATATACGTAAACGATTGATGCAAGCGGCTTAGGGGTTAAGCAAGTGCCATTCAGTGATGTCCCGTTTTCCCTCCCTTAGAGTCGGCTGGGCCGAGTTCCGGGCCGGGTGGCCCGGAAGCCCTCACACCCATCTCGGCTCGTGCGGAAGAAGCGGCTCAAAGCGCCGGGCCGGCTTGTGTAGTCCTTGCGAGTCTGAGCCTAAGGCGCTTCCACGGTGGCTTCCATGCCTATCTCCTCTTGCTGATTGGTGGGGACCACTCTCCCATCGCCCGAGCGCAACAAAACCGATAACATCTCACGAGGCGGTTTGGCCATGTCAAGGCCAACCTTGCAGAGTGCCAGCGCGACAGGGCGACCCCCCCCCTTTCGGTCTGGCCAGACCGAGGCCACAAGAAGTCGCCGGTCAAGATCGATGGTCCCCTCATCGTCTCTCGACGCGGCCATGGGCTCATGCTAGGCTGGTCTTCTTGCGACCACGCCCTCCCATACATCATCGATCTTGAAACTCGGTTGTGATGCAAGGAGCCTGGTGAAGATGTCACGTCACTTTCGGGCCGCGATGGTGGGTTCTCTGCTGGTCCTGACTATGGCGCCTGGCGGCTTCTGCCTGCGACGCGCTCTCGCCCAGGACAAGGGTCAGGTGCTCAAGATCGAGGGCGACTTGAAGACGATGCAGGGGCAATGGATCTCCAAGGATGGGCAAGGCGGCGAGAGCTTGTGGAACTTCAAGGAAGAGCATGTCTCGCTCAAGACACCGACTCGCGCCTGCGAGATGACCATCAAGCTCAACCCCAAAAGCGAGCCCGAGAAGCGCATCGATTTTGACGTCTCCGAGAATTCGCCCAACGCCAAGGGGTACAAGGCTCAGGGAATCTACAAGCTCACCGGCTACGGCATCCTGAAAATCTGTTTCGGCGATGGCGACTCGGGGCGGCCCAAGGAGTTCAAAACCGATTTCGGCAAGTCGTTCTCCTTCGATTTGAAGAAGAAATGATCTGTCCAGGTCGATCGCAGGCGGGTATTCATGGCCGGACCCAGCGGGCACATCCTTGACGATGTACCGGCCGGCGCTCCGTCGCCCCTTAGCTTCCAACCTATGACCGATCCCCGACCAGACGGGCCGTGGCCCGGCGCACCACCCGGTTCACGATGGCTGATCCTGAATCCAACGACTCGAGTACGGCCCTTTCCTCCCGCGGCCAGACTCCTGCGCTTGCCTTGGTTCTGATCCTGGCGGCGACGGTGGGGGCGTACAACCTGTCCTCGCGTCCCGGAGGGGCGCCGTCCTCGCCCGACGGCGCACCGAAGGCTGCCGACGCGTCCGGGGCCCTCTCCGGTCCGCCACCCCACGCGGACGTTGCCGACGCGCTCGAGGCGCTCGAGCCGCTACTGCGATTCCTCAACCTCGAAACGACACCGGGTTCGCTCGAAGAGCTCGCCGCTGCGCTGAAGGGTTACCGCGTCACCACCTTGATCGCCTCGCTCTCTGACCCCACGGATTCCCGCCTGGGTTACGACTTCGACATGGCGACCGAGGCGATCCAGCGCGCCATCGAGTCGGAGGGCTACACCCTGGACCGGTTTCGATTTCCCTGGCTCGGCTCCGGCTCTCCCGCCCGCCCCGCCGGCACTTCGCAACCGGCTCCCGCCAGTCCCAGTCCCGGCTCCGGTTCCGCGCCAAACGCACCCCGAACGGTCGCCGGGGCCAACGCGCCACCTGCCGCCGTCCAGTCCGCCTTGCGTGGCTCGAGCCATGAACGACAGCCTGGAACGATCCTGTTCCGTATCGACCGCGCCGCGCCCCGGTCCGATCAACCGGCCGCTCCTCAGGAGCTCTTGCTGCTTCTCCTGGTCGGTGAAACGCCCACCTGGGGGATCCAGCAGGAGGCCCTCATGACCAGCCTGAACATCGCCTGGACACTCGACTTCCAGCGCAACACCAAGGCCCCCGATCGCGCCCCGGCCATCCGCATCCTGGCTCCCACCTTCTCCGGCACGGCCGATTCCATGGCACGCGTGCTCCGAACCTGGACCGAAAAACAGCAAGCGCGGCGCGACGCTCGGTTCTGGGTCTGCTCCGGCTCGGCCACCGCCATCGACAAGTCCACGTTTGAACACAATGCCTTGCCTGCCCAGGCGATCTATTCCGCGAGTGTGATTCCCGATGAGGTCTTGCTCGGCGAGCTCTATCGATTTCTGGCCCGGCCCGCAGGCCACCACAACCCCTCGGCACCCGCATTGCCGGCTGGCAAGATCGCGCTGCTCGTCGAAACAGGGTCCGGCTATGGCTCCGCAGTGGGCAACACCTACGGGACAAGTGGGACCAGCGACCAGTCCAAGCAAATCATCTCGATTCCGTTTCCTTCCCAGATCGCCCAGGTTCGAGCCAGCACGGCGAACGGACTGGACACCAGTGGCGGATCGGCCAAAAACCGTGTCACGATCCCCTTCGACCCGCCTTCGGGCCGGCAGAGCGACCGGCTGCCGGCGCTCTCTCCGCGGATGACTATCGCCACCGACAACCTGATTATTTCCAACATCCTGGCCACAATCGCCAACGAGGATATCCGTTACGTCGGCATCGTGGCGACCGACATCCTCGATGTGATCTACCTGACCCGGCTCGTCCGGGAGAACTGCCCGGATGTGCAGATCATCCTGGTGGGCAACGATCTCCGCTACACCGATCCTCAATTCACTCTGGATTTCCGTGGCACGATCATTGCGTCGTCATACCCGCTGGACGCCCGCGCCCAGGTCTGGTCGTATCCTTTCGAGGGGGCCATTGAACGGAGGCTTTTCGCCAGCGAATTCGACGTCGGCCGTTACAATGCCGGGCTGGTCCTGCTCAACGGGGTGGCCGATCCCGACCGTGCGAACCAACTGGTCGTCGATACCGGCAAGGCCGAGGACTTCTTGGTCTACGGTAAGCCCTTCGTGGCCACGTTCTTTGATTCGCTAAACCGGCGCCCCCAGATCTGGATCAACCAGGTGGGGCTGTTCAACGTCTGGCCGCTCAAGGTTCGGTCACTCAGCCATTGTGAGCCGTCGCTGCGAGCCAGGGCCGAGGCCTTGATCCCCCCGATTGTGAGTCTGGATCCCCAGACCGAGTCCACAGGTGCACTAAAATTCGAGTATGATTTTCCATTGATTTGGAAGCTTGTCTTCTGCGCCGGGACTTTCCTGGCGTTCATGCTCGCGGCGATCATCCTCTACACAAACCTTGGCGCGAAGTCTCCGGCGCACGGCCGGACAAGCGTGTTCGATCCCATGCTCAGCCGGTTCGAGGTTTCCGGCAACGACATCTCGCGCAAGAATCTCTTCCTGATCGCGATGTTGTTGGTTTCGCTGGCGGTCCCTTACTGCTTGCTGGCATCGCCTCTGGACGTTGCCCTGCCTCCTCTGGTCGCGGCCGATGGTGAGCGCGAGTCCTCGCTGGTGGTGAGCTGGGACGTCTACGCGCTTGCGGTCGTGGGCGTGTTCTCGATGGTCTGGCTGCTTGTGCCCCTGGCCGTCTGTTTCCGCGAAGCGTTTCGCGGGCGGGGTTCGGGTTCTCAGCTTGCGGCAGCGGTTCCTGCAGGCCCGAGGCAAGCAGACCGGTGGCTCACGGCCGAAAGCCTTTTGTACAGGCTCATGACGCTTGCGGCCGTGCTTGCGGGAATCGGCTGCATCGTCGTCCGGCTTTACGAGTTCGCGCTCTTGCGTCCCGAGTTGCCCAATGACTGGCTTGCCCTCGACCGCAGCGCCCACCTGCTGGGCGGGATTTCGCCGATCGTGCCGGTCATCTGTCTGGGCGCGGCCGTCTTCTGGTGGGGCTACCTGGAGCTCAAGCGGCTGCAATCCTATCCGCTCTTGCGCCGGGGGTCCGAGCTGGTCTCGCTGAAAGGGATCTCGATGCCCGGGGACTTCCCTTGGAAACGGGTCATTCCCAGGCTCAACGCCCGGTTTCGCCTGTGCGTCGATCTGCTCGAGTATCCGGTCACCGTCCTGATCTCGAAGAACCTGCCATTGGCCGGGCTTGTGCTCTCGGCGGTGGTGGGACTGGTCGTCTTGGTCTGGGGAGTGGTCTGGCCTCGGTTTATTCCGACTCCGGAAGGCGCCCGATTCGACATTCTGATCGTGATCGCCTTCATGGGCTACCTGCTTCTGCTCATCTACTCACACGTGCGTTATCTCTGGCTCTGGAGGTCGCTCTTTCAAATGTTTCGCCAGATCAGCCTGCTGCCGATGGCCGACGCATTCGACCGGATACCCCCGAGAGTGGCCGCGAAGTTCGGCCGGTTCCTGCGGACATCGCTACAGGATGATATTGACCTCGAGATCCCGCTGCAGCAGTGCCGCCTCGTACTGGGTTGGGCTTCGACGTCAGGAGAAACCCAACTGCCGATTCGAGAAGCGCTCCGAGCGACGGTCGCCGCACACGCTCCGGGGTCGGACTTGGAGCGGTTCGAGATCGTCTCGGAGGCCTGCGTTGCCCCGGTCATCGATCTGGCATGGCCCCGGCGATCCCTCGATCAGGCTTACGGCGGCTCGCTTGCTGGTGACGGGAAGCCGGGGCCTGAATCACCCCAAGCCACCACGGGGGAGCTCGACCCGGCCACGAGCCAGTGGCTGGCAATGGCCGAGCAACTCCTGGCCCTGCGGATCGTTTACCTGGTCAGCCAGTTCGCCCATCCTCTCCGCAGCATGTCGGCCCAGCTCATCTACGGGCCGATCCTCCTGCTTCTGGCGGTGGCCTGGTATCCCTTTCACCCCCTGAAGCTGATGTCGATTGTGATCTGGGCTTTCATCCTGGCCGGGGTCCTTGCGACCCTGATGGTCCTGGTCCAGATCGAGAGGAGCGATTTCGTCAGCCGGGTAGCCCGCAAAGCCCCCAACAGCTTCAAGCTCGATCAGACCCAGCTCTCGAACTTGCTGCCCTACGCGGTGCCTTTCGCCGGCTTCGTGCTGACCGCGTTTCCCTCGCTCAGCTACTGGCTGGGCTCGCTGCTCGAACCGATCGGTCGTGCCGTCAAGTGATCATTTCAGCAGTCTGCCAGTCTGAAGATTCACTCAAGGCGAGAGGACAGCGCGGCCGATGCTGGGGGATACGAACTTGTCCGCGTTCTTTGCACAACCAGCCGCCCAGGTGACTTCCATGATCATCCCGCCGGAACGAGTAAAACGCTGCGCCCGGATCTTATCCTCGCTCGGGCTCGCGGTCCTCTGCATGGGGCTGGCTCTGTGTACTCCCGCGGGGGCCCAGACGCCAGCGGTCAGCGTCGGTCAATTACTACGCATGAGCGGCCCTGAGCTGGATGCGCTCTATCGCCAGGGGAGTGTCGCGAGTATCCCGCCGGGCCGGGTGCGGGGGACCGCTATCCTGGCACCTGGCACGCGGCGAAACGAAGCCATGGCCCGGGGAACACGACTGGTCTGGCAGGGCAAGGTTTTCGATCCCGCCGAGTCTTCCGCCGTGAACCGCTTCTTCGGCCTGCCGATCGTCCGCGCCCAGGTTTACCAGGAGCAGAGCTGGCTCGACGGAGCCCCGACTCTCGTGCTCGACTACAGCCGGACCTCGCGAATCTATGCCCAGAATCGCGATGAGATCCGCCAGATCGCGCCTGGGCTACTCCTCGGTCTGATGTATGCCCGAACAACGCCCCAGCCTACCCTGCGCATGTACTTCGTGCTCGAGGTCCAGCCCTGAAAGCGCGAAACATCCACGGTACTTGCCATCCCCGGCGCGGCGGTTGCACGGAAACTTGACGATCCAGCGCGTCAGTCCGTCTTTGTTTCTCGTCTCGTCTCGGTCTCGGTCTCGGTCGCGGGCGGTCAGGCCCAGGGCCACCAGGCCAGGTAGCGTTCCCAGATCGAGGCGAGAACGGTAGCTGCACCGGCGCCGATCTTGATATCCACTTCGGACGAGATGGTCGTGGTCTCGGGGTTGATCTCCACCGTGGTGATCCCCATTTGCCGTCCCACCCGCACCGGTTCGACGATGTACTCGAACATGCTACTCGTGCCGATACTGAAGATGAGGTCGAAGCCAGCGCCAAACTCGTACCATAAGCGGGAAAACTTGTCGTACGGCAATTCTTCTTCGAACAGAACGACCTGGGGTCGAATCGGGCCCTCGCACTCCGAGCAGCGAGGGGGCAGTGTCAGTGTGGAATAGTCTCGCGTTGTTGTCTGCTGGCCGCACCTCATGCATTCCAAAGCAGACAAGCTGCCGTGCACATCGAGCACGTTGCGCGAGCCGGCGCGCTGGTGCAGGCCGTCCACATTCTGGGTGAGGACCCAGACGGCGTCGAAATAGCCGTCCATCTCCGCGATGACGTGATGGCCGCGGTTCGGGACAGCATGGCGGCTCGTTTTTTCCAGTTCCAGGAGGTAGTGCCAGGTGATCTCCGGCCGGGCCCGGAGCATGGGTCCGGAAAGGGCCTGCTCGATGGTGAGCCCATGAAGGGTTGTCTGCTGGGCGCGATAAATGCCGTCACGGCCCCGATAAGTGGGAAGCCCGGAATCGGCAGACATCCCCGCACCCGTGATGAACAGCAGGCGACGGGCCCGACTCATCGCCTGGACGATGCGGTCGACGCCACGCTCGTCATCCGGCGAGAGCGCCGGCGCTGTTTCGGACCGGACGATCTGGCACGATGTCATGGTGATACTCACAGTTGCGGACCTAGGTACACCGAGTTCAACTGGGGATTCTCACGAATCCCCCCAAATTTATACCATGTAGCGCTTAGCCGCTACTACAGAATTCCC